>NZ_FXBA01000005.1 GCF_900177705.1 Fibrobacter sp. UWB15 | reverse complement strand
ACCCACAAGAAACCAAGACCCTTGACACACTTCATACCATTATCTCCTGTAAAAATTTTCACCACCCACAAACCAAGCAATGTGAAATATGGAATATGGAATTTATACCGCAAAATCCATCATCAGACGGGGCTCAAGCGATTCTATTTTATAATTATTAGATGCAATTTTTTTCTTATTGATTTTTTTAGACATATCGACTCCAATTGGCTTATTGTTCAATTCTTTATTATTGCTTTTTTGATAGTATTATTCAACCTTTACACAACGAGCAGAAAAGCCCTGTGTTTTATATTGTTGAGATCTTCCGACATCCGTCGTAGAAGTTCGACTTTGAGAACCCGCCCAAGCACCGTCATTTTTGTATTCATCTGATTCTTCTGGATAAAACCAATACGTATGTTCTTTCAAACTTTTGAATTTTTTATTCCAATTCTCTCCAGCCCCCATCAAAGAATATCCACTAAAATTCATGCCGCCAAAATTCGTACTTCTAATATCAGCAGCACCATTTTTGTTACCATCAGCATGCACAATTACATACAAATCATCATATGTCAAAAGTCGCCAGCCATTAGGGCAAATTCCCTGATGGTTTGGCTTAATAGAGTCAGCACAACTCTTGGTGTTGCATTCGCTCGGCAACTTCATCATTTCCGCCCATTGATAGAGTCCGCCATATTTCTGGCAATTCGTCGTATCATTGTCATAACAATATCGTTCTATCTTGGAATCGTTATTTTGGTCCTTATCGCCATCAACCATTTCGCCAACATTCAGGTTTTCTGCCATAACTGTGACAGACGCGGCTTCATCATTTTGGTTTGTACCATTGATTGTTAGATAATAGTAGGACCTTCCTTCGTATGTAAACTGTTTATAAGCCCCTGTAAGTACGCTATCCGAATTAAAAGCCTTCATATGATTATAAGGCTTATACTCGCTGCTACTAGAAGCAACCGATGAAGAAGACTGTTTCACAGAAGAACTGCTGCTAGACTTGACACTTGACGAAGAATTGACCGACGAACTAGATACATCCTTCTTGCTGCTAGAAGAATCTCCCGACTTTATGGAACTGGAGCTCTTGGAGTCAGAAGAGACTTTTGTTTCTTTTGTGGAACTGCTAGACTTAGTGTCACTACTCGATGACTTGTCTTTTTCCATATTTTCGTCACTAGACCCATTCGACTCCGCTGACGCTCCGCTCAGGGTGACACTCGAATCAGATGACTCTACAGACGAACCGGAAACACCTGTTTCGTCGGAACTAGCCGACGAAGAGTCATCGCAAGCCGAGAACGCAAGCATTGCCGCCAACATAAAGATGGTTAGAGATTGCTTCCCCTGAAACAAGTTCAGGGTCGCAATGACACGCTGGAAAGACTTCTTCATAAAACATCCCCGTCTATAGTTTATCCTGTTAAATATAGGTAATGCCCCTGCCAAAGTCCATACCCCCCCCCATTGTAAAATTTAGGTAACAAGACGAAAGTCCAGAATAACGCAGAAAAACAACTTTTTTCAAGGTTTTCTATCAGAAATTTTCTATATGACTCAAGTTGAGACATATAGAGTTATAACTTGCCAAATGTAGGCATTTTATGGTAGATTTGGCGAATTATACAAGACGTCCAAAGTGATTGATTTTGGAATCTGCCTGGCGCAGGAATTGGGTTTTAGACCGAGCGATGTCACGAAGGTAAGCATCGGTGACTTGCGTGCTATTTTCGAATTTATGAAAAAGGATTATCTCACCAAAGGCTCTGTCGGGCTAAACTGTACACTTGTGCCCGGCTAGCAAAAAATTCTCAATCCGTAAGCCCCTTCCAAAACTGTTTTTCGGCTGCGTAACCGTAGTTTTTAGGCTATTTCGGCAGGTTCCGACCTCGCAGCGTTTCCGTAGCCGTACAGAATGACTGGACAGAGCCAAAGGACCATTTTCGCAGCGTTTTCGCAGTTTTGACTCAAAAGTACGGTCTGGCCCGACAGAGTCGGCAAAAAAAACGACAATTTCCAAACGTTTGCGAACCCACACAAAATAAGCTATATTCATAAAATCAATCTTTTAGAGGCTTCTTATAAGCTGAGGTAAAACATGAACAGTCCTCATTCGCACACAAACTTCTCTATCATCTTGCTTCTAGGAATGCTTTGCCTTGAAGGGTGTTCTCTTTATCATAACTACATTTGGTACGAACCGAGATTATTAAATGAAAACGATGAAGTTGTTATACCAGAAAAAGACGATTACGAAATTTGGCGCTATTACACTAAAACAACCGCCAATGCATGGCTCATTTTCTTTTTCCCTTTTATCCCTCTAGGAGAAGATTTTGAAGGTCCACATCCATATTGCCATAAAGGGGACCTTGTAATATGGGTTAAAAAACAAGAAGAATGTCCCGTGGTATATGTCGATAATAATCCTGTTTACGGAAAAATACATGAAGACGAACCATATGATATTACAGGGATGAACAAAACCCACGACCTGTGTCATTATGGAAAATTGCCGATTGAACAACAGCAGATATACACTATAAAATACAAGGGCGAAGTGAGGCGGTATCTCTTCAAAAAAGAACAGAATAAAGGATACACTCCCTTTTGGTTCCCAAGTGCCTAAAGGTAATAAATCTTCTGCAAGCTGCATTCAGTCTTACAGGGATTATTTACAAGCAGAGAACTTTAGCACGCAACCCCACCCTACACCATTTCGGCCTTGAGCTTTGCGGCAAGTTCACAGCAGTACAATCTGGCCCAGCAGAGCCATTCGGCCATTTTCGCAGCAAAAGCGCAGTTTTCGGGAAAAAGTACGGACTGACCCGACAGAGCCTAGCAAAGGGGCGGCCCCAACGGTCAAGTTGAATTCGAGTTTCGATATGCCGGTTCTCGGGCTTGGCACTTGGACTTTGCGTGGCAAGGTGGCTGAAGATGCGGTCTATGTCGCCATCAAGAACGGATATCGATTGATTGATACTGCAAAATATTATGACAACGACGACTCAGACACCGCTACGAAAACTGGTGAAAATCGTCAAAATTTTAGTCAAACTGGATAAAAAAGTGCATTTTTTATCCAATACAACGCATTTATTGAACAAAAAAAGCTATTTTTTGGGGTAAAGGACGGTTTCCCTATGAAGATAGCCATACAAAACCAGCGCAAGGAGCGGGACAGACTTCTCAGCCTGCCGTATATCCCCCGTCAAACCATATACAACTTTGACGAATTGCTGAAAAGCCCGAACATCAAACTTTTGACGGGTCCGAGACGTGTCGGAAAATCCACCCAGGCTCTTTTGATGTTGCGGGGCAAAAATTTTGCCTACCTGAATTTTGACGACAACGAACTATTGAACAAGTGGGACGAACAGCAAGCCGAGATGTTGCTTGGCGAAATTTATCCGAATTACGAGTACCTGCTGCTGGACGAAGTGCAGAACATTGACGGCTGGGATGTCTGGGTTAATAAACTTTATCGACGTGGCGTGAATTTGGTCATAACCGGCAGTAACGCCAAAATGCTTTCTGGAGAAATGGCAACTGTACTAACTGGCCGCTACCTTGAAATCAACATGCTGCCATTTAGCCTTGCCGAGGCATCGCAGTTTGCTAGCCGCTTGGGTAATGCAGAAAAAATACAAGACGACTTCTTGAAAAACGGCGGTTATCCGGAGACTTTTACTCAAAGGTCTATTACCCAAAGTTATTTACAGACCCTTTTCGATTCCATTCTGTACAAGGATATTGTCAGAAGACATAAGATCAGAAACGCAACTGACTTGAACAATGTAGCCATGTTTCTTTTGTCTAATTTCACGGGAACATTTAGCTACAACGACGTGGCAGATGACCTAGGACTCTCTAGCGTTAGCACGACAAAAAAGTTCATGGATTACTTGCACGAACCGTATCTGTTTTATTATCTGGACAGGTATAATAACAAACTAAAGTTGATGAAAAAAGCGCCCCGCAAGGTGTATGTGGTTGACAATGGTTTTGTTGCGTCGAAGGCTTTTAATTTGAGCGATAATCTCGGGAAACTGCTGGAAAACCAGGTCTTTGTGGAGTTGCTCCATCGCGGGTACGACACCGAAAAGACTTTGTTCTATTACCATTCCCGAAACGACAAGGAAACCGACTTTGTACTTCGTGAAGGCAACAAGGTCAAGGAACTTATCCAGGTTTGCTACGACATGTCCAAAGAAAAGACTATAAAGCGGGAAGTGGACAGCATCGTCGAATGTGCAAGGGAACTAGGTTGCGACAACCTGACTATTGTGACATGGAACGAGCAAAGGACTATCGAAAAAAAAGGCTACACAATCAAGGTTGTGCCTGTGGGTAAGTTTTAAGCCCGCTATTTGCTACGCCTTCATGAGTTTCGCCGTATAATGCACCACAACGGCAAACAGCACGACGATGGCGATGTAGTCCGCGAAAAATAGCGCGTAACCGCGTTCCGCGTCAAAGAAGAAAAACGGCTGCTGCAGGAACATGTATTTCCAGAGTCCGCGAATCGCGAAAGCGTAAATTCCGTAACCCGCCACGATAGCGGCAACCACGCGAGTTGCGATAAGCGCCGCCTTTGACTTGAACGCACCCGCAAGCCCCAAGCGGTTTGCAATCAGGCTCACATGCAACCCGATGTGGAGCGACATGAACACGTAATACCAGTGGCTAGCGAGCAGGTGTGCCGTGCGAGCAAAACTTGCGCCCGATTCAATCCCGAGCCAGGCGAACACATGGTTCGAAAGCATGATTCCGCTCACCATCAAGAAAATCGCGCACAGAAGAATCCCGCAATTCACGACCGCCTGCAAGATGCGGAATGCGTTGTAGCGGCCCTTGAACAGCGAAAGGAAGAAGCGCCGGTTCAGCGTGATATGCACCGCCCACAAAGCGAGCAGCACCACGCCCAGAATCTCGTGAACCGCAGTCGATTCAAAGAAGTAGTTGCCGCCCATCAGCACAAGCGTCGCGACAGTCATCGCGATGTCAAGCGGCATACGGATTTTGGCGGAAATAGGCATATCAAGGAATATACATTATTTCGTCTTCATGCCGTTTTTCTCGAGCCACTTGGCCACATCTTTCGAGAGGCTCGAACCGCCGGAGTAATGCACCGAAAGGCCTTCGCCGATTTTTGCGTTGGGCGCAAGTTTCGCAATCGCGGTGATGCTCTGGCCAAAGCGACCGCCGCCGTGGGAGCAGAACGGCAGAATCCGCTTGCCCGTAAAGTCGTAACTTTCGAGCAAAGTCGCAATAGGCATCGGGATACTCGCCCACCAGTTGGGGTAACCGATGATAATCGTTTCGTAGTCGGCCCACTTCTTTGCGTCGGGCTTTTTCTTGAGGGCCGGGCGCGCCTGTTTGTGCTGGTCGTTCTGCGCCTGCTTCAAGACGGTGTTGTAGTCGTCGGAATAGGGCTTCACGAGTTCAAGTTCCACCATGTCGAAACCGGTCTGCTTCTTGATTTCGCGGGCGACACCGCGGGTGTTCCCGCTCCAGGAATAGAACACGATTAGCGCACGGGAAGCACCTTTCGGGTTCGACGCCGCCTGCGCCTTTTCGCCCCTAAAACCCGCCGCTTCCTGGGTCACAAAAGTTCCCTTGACGCCTGCACCCGCATTCATGGCGAGTCTGAGCCCCACATTGTAACTCTTGCTGGATTGCTGCATGGCTCCGCGATAGGCGCTGCGGAGGTTCTTGCCGAAATCGTTCCAGCCGCCACCGCGATGCACGCGCCTCGTGCCCGAAGGTTTGCCCGCCGGATCGACCGTCACGCTTGCCGAGCCCGCAGAAACTCCGTAATCACCGTAAAAGTCAAAGCACCATTCGCCAACGTTCCCGTAAATGTCGTAAAGCCCGAAGGGATTGGGCTTGAACTTACCCACGGGGAGCGTGTTCCCGCGGTAAACGCCGGGACGTGTTTCCAAAACCTCGTCGTTGAAATAGTTCTGCTCGATTTGATACGGGTAATGCCCGTAAAAATTCACGTCGTCGGCACCGGGAGCCTTCTTTGTGTAGAACGGCGTGGTCGTGCCGCCTCGGGCCGCGTATTCCCATTCCGCTTCGGTGGGGAGCCTGTAGCCGTTCGCCTCGCGATTCCAGCTGACCGCATCGCCTTCGATAGCGTAAACGGGAGTGCGTCCGTCGCGTTCGCTTAACTTGTTGCAAAAACGAGCCGCCTCGAGCCACGTGATGTTTTCGACGGGCAAGTCGTCACCCCTGAAACTGGAAGGATTTTCGCCCGTCACCTCGCGATAAAGCTTTTGCGTCACCTCGTATTTACCTAGGTAAAAATCGGAGACCTTCACCTTGTGCAGCGTCTCGTCGTTGACGCGCCAGTCCTCGTTTGCGGGGCTCCCCATGTCGAAGGTCCCGCCCTTGATAAGCACGAAGCCGTCGGGCGCAGGTGCCGCCGCAAAAATTCCTACCGTCATAAGGCCAATAAATGCACAAGCGAGAATTCTGGCAAACATTATTTCAACTTCCCGTATTCTTCGTCGCTCACGGGCTCAAGCCATTCGTTGCTTCCGCCTTCACCAGGGACTTCAATCGCCAAATGCTGGAACCAGGAATCCGGAGCCGCCCCGTGCCAATGCTTGACGCCAGCCGGAATGTTCACCACGTCGCCGGGCTTCAGTTCCACCGCCGGCTTGCCCCATTCCTGATAGTAGCCACGGCCCGCCGTCGCGATGAGAATCTGGCCACCGCCCTTCTTTGCATGATGGATATGCCAGTTGTTGCGGCACGCCGGTTCAAAAGTCACGTTCCCGACCCCCACCTGTTCCTTGCTGATCATGTCGAGATAACTCTTGCCCACAAAATACTTGGCATAGGCGTCGTTCGGCTTGCCCACCGGGAACACGCTCCAGTCTTTGCCTGGCATGGTTTTTGCGTCCGCCGCGTTTACGGCACCAGCCGTCGCGTTTGCTGCCTCAGCCACCGCTTCCTTGAACAGTCGCAGCGCATTCAGCGTGCGCGGGTAACCGCAATACGGCAAGCAGTTGTAAATCGCCTGTTCCACGTATTCGGCCGTGCGAATCTTGAGGTTCGCGCCGATATGCGCCTTGAGCTGCGGCTCCGTTCCCAGGTTCACGAGAATCGCCATCGTCAAGAGTTCGCGGGTATTCAGGTCGAGCCCCTTGCGGGTGTAGTAATCGCCAAAGCAGTTGCTCGCCAAGAAGTAATTGATGGTCGGCATCCCGTCCTTTCCGTTTTTCGCCATGTCGCGGAAAGTCTGGCCGAACAGCGTTCCCTGCGCATCGGCACCCGCCTCCAGGCGGGACTGCGCCGTCACCGTCGCACGGTTTTCGTCCACCTTCACGTTCTTCGCCTTGAACACGCTGCGGGCAATTTCAACCGCATCCACCGTCCGCGGGAACCCGGTGTAGGGAGCGCACTGGTAAATCGCCTCGAGAATTTCTTCGGGGGCAAGCCCCTGCGCAAGCGCCGTCGCCACCTCTTCTTGCAGAAGCGCGCCCGACTGCTGCGTCACAAGCGACACCAGGCGAATCAACTCCACCTCGCGCTTTTCCACAAGCGGAGTCGCCGCCGGTACCTCGTTCTGCGTGAAGTTGTCCATCACGGCACGCAGTTCCTTGTCCTGCGAAAGCACCTTTGCCTCGCCCTGCGGGCAGCAATCACATGCGGCAAGCACCGCACCCATACCAAGCATCGTCATAATCGTCCCTAGTTTCATGGTTTGTTCCTTTTCTATCTACGCCTTTAATATAAATAAATGCGCAAACCTCGCAAAATACCATTTTTTCATGCTCAGTATGCGTGAAACGCATAGTGAAGCCCGCCAAGGGGATTGATTCCCCTAAAAAGAAAAGACTGCCAAGAGTTTCCTGGCAATCTTTCTAAAACATTCCGCCCATAAGGCGCAATCAGCCTATTTCACCCACTTGTCGACTTCTTTCTGGGCCTTGTCGCGTTCGTTCTGGGCCACGTGTCCATAGATGGCAAGGCCGGGAGTCACGTTCGCACCGGTCGCCTTCTTGAGGCGGGCAACACCCGAGAGGCCGCTGCCTTCGTGGGTCACGAACGGGTGAATCGTCTTGCCCTTCAGGTTATACTTTTCGAAGAAGGTGAACATGGGCATGGGCATCTCGCCCCACCACACCGGGTAGCCGACGTAAATCTCGTCGAATTCTTCGGGGTTCACGTTCACCGGCTTGATTGCCGGGCGCGCGTCCTGCGCAAGTTCCTTCTTGGCCACGTTGATGCAGTCGTCGTAGCCCTTGGGGTATTCCTTCGCGGGCTCCACGTGCAAGAGCGTGCCGCCTGTCTTTTTCGCAATCATCTCGGCAATGATTTCGGTATTGCCCTTGGAAATGTTCCCGACGGTGTAGTTTTCATCGGCACGGGAATAGTAAACGACGAGGATTTTCTTTTCTGCTGCCATAGAGACTCCTAGAAGAAGTGATAAAAGAATCAAGGTGATTTTTTTCATGGGATCCGCCTTTTCTGTAAAAATTCCTTTGAACCGGTTGTCTATAATATAAATAAATCCAGCACAGCCGCGTAATGCGTAATTTTTATGCCCAGTATGCGTGTGACGCATAGCGGATTTAATATGATGTTAGAAAATACAATCAAGAATCTCTTTGCAAGATTCAATTGTCGCTTCAAATGGAACATCTTTTGCAAACGAAGATTTTTTTGCATAGTTCTTCCATCGAGTTTGAAGAATGTCGCTCTTTGAAATTTCTTCTAGAAGCAAAAGAGCTTCTTCTTTTTTAAAAGGCGTTTTGCGGTATTGGCAAGTTGTTTCAAAAGATTTCTTCAAGTCAGGAATATTGATGTTATTCCTTTGCAATTGATTGATGATATAGATGTCGTAATAATCTTTGCAGCGGCTATTGAGCAGGCCTCGGAAAAGAATGGTTTGAAGTTTTTCAGCAACAACCGTTTCTAGGTTGTAGGCTCGGAACGTAATGGACTCATGGCTGATGAGGCTTTGGTAGGTGTATTCGACGTCAGAAGGTGTAATTGGATCGCCCGTGGCAACATCGACATGGAAACTTTGTCTGACATTCTCTAGGCGTCCCGTCAAAAGGATGGAAAATCCGCCGTAGGCGTCTTCATCACGTATTGGAGAAATATCACTTATTTCAAAAGAGATAGAATCGTCTGCATCGATTGCGATGATGTCAGTGAAAATTTTCCTCAATCTATTCTCGTCCATAGTTTCCCTTCTCAAAAGGAAATCGATGTCGGCTGTGTAGCGGTTCTTTACGCCGAGCAATGTAGCGAGATAGAAACCGCCCTTGAAAACAAACTTATTGGCGTATGTTGACTTGGCCAATCTTGAAATGAATGCATCGAAGAAGAACGATACGAGCAAGATGTTGGCGTGAACATTCTTTTCTTTGGAGAGGTTGTTGATTCTCGCTTGCAGGGAATTCTTATTAATCTTCATTCAGTACCACCGTCATAAGTTCCACCACTTTGTTCTCTATTTTCAATATTTGGGCGTAATGGAGTAGGTTGCGGGTATTCTTGTCTTTTGATTTTGCGTAAAGCCTGAGCGCTTTGCCGTAAATTTCTGCATCGATCTTTCGGCTGTTCTTGATGATGTCGCAAAGCGTTCGTTCCGTATCGTAGCATTCCACTAGATGTCCAAGCGAAGTCTTGATTTTGCAAATTCCAAGCCTGTAGGTTTCATCGCGAGAATCCGTGTGGATTGCGACGGAAGGGTTCGGAGAAAATGGCCTATAATTCTTGGGCCCGGTTACCTCGAAATAATCGGGTAGGCGGTCTGTTAGCCCATGCAAGAATAGTGCGGAAACGTGTGAAAAGATGAATCTGGGATACTTGTATTGAAAAACAAGGTAATCGTCCCGAACCCATTGCTCTTGGGCGTAAAAACCCTTATCTATCTTGACAAGCCCCTGCCTTCGCACAAAATCAGTCAAGAACCACGAGGGAATCTTGTGGCTGTCGACTTGCTTTCGCGTGATGTAGCCGCTGTTCGCGTTCAGCATTTTTTCCAGTTTTTTTTCATTTGTTTCTTGCATTTCAAACCAAATATATAATAAAATGGTTGAAAAAGCAAGTGTTTTTGTCTTAAAGAAGCAATTGTGTGAGACAACATCTCACGAATTGGAAAAAACATAAAAAGTTTACGCATATTCTTTCGCTCCGCCCGCAAACAAGCTTGAAATTGCGGGTCTTTTCTGCTCATTGCAAATATACATCCTTGCAATGTCATATTATGACAATTTGTAAAAAAATGTGAAATTTAGGTCCCCCCCCCGCCTATGCCTTCGGAGCATATCTTTTATGCGAAATAAGTATTTGGGTTTGTTGCGGGATTTGGTTATTTTTAGGGCATGAGGTGGTTCAGTTTCTTGTTCATTTTCCTGTTCATGGCGTGTTCGAGCGATGCGGCGTCGCAGGCAGTGCCGAAGGTTTCGGACAAAGGAGATTCGATCGTGCAGAATAGCAAAAGGGCGGCCCCAACGGTCAAGTTGAATTCGGGTTTCGATATGCCGGTTCTCGGGCTTGGCACCTGGACTTTGCGCGGCAAGGTGGCTGAAGACGCAGTCCATGTCGCCATCAAGAACGGGTATCGACTGATTGATACGGCAAAATATTACGACAACGAAGAAGCCGTGGGTAGGGGAATCCGCCGGGCGATTGACGATGGACTTGTGAAGCGCGAAGATTTGTTCGTGACGTCGAAACTGGTGCCGTGGAGCAACTCCTTGGACGAAGATATCGACGACTCTCTCGAAAAGCTGGGGCTCGAATATATCGATTTGATGCTGTTGCACCAGCACGGGAGCGATGCCGAGGACAAGGCGGTTTACAAGGCTATGGAACGTGCTGTGAAGGCGAAGAAGATCCGTTCCATCGGCATTTCGAACTACTACACCGAAAAGACGGCGAAGCGCTTTTTTGCCGATTTCGAAATCAAGCCTGCCGTGGTGCAAAACGAGAACCATGTGTTTTACCAGAACACGGAATTCAAGGAATACGCAAGGCGCTACGGCGCTGTGGTGGAATCTTATTACCCGTTGGGCGGGCGCGGCCACACCGAAGATGTCTTGGGGAACAAGGTTGTCGCAAAGATTGCTAAGGCTCACGAGAAAACTGCTGCACAGGTGGTGTTACGCTGGCATGTGCAATCAGGTTACATTGCCATTCCGGGTTCCAAGAACCCTGACCACATCGCAGAAAACATATCGATTTTCGACTTCGAGTTGACTGACGACGAAATGAAGCAAATCACCGCCCTCGATACGGGCCACCGCTACGAAAACTGGTGAAAACGACTAAAAATTTAGCTAAACTGGATAAAAAAATGCATTTTTTATCCAATACAACGCATTTATTGAATAAAAAAACGTTTTGGGGCTAAATTTTTGTATATTATCCCCTAAAAGGCACTGGCAGCGGATTTCCGCCTGCAAGCCACGTTCGACTAGAAAAGTCGGCTATTTGGTATATCCCCAATGGAAATTGGGCTTTTAATGTATCCAAAGGCCGGCTTTTTTTATGGAGTAAAAATGAGCAAAAAGGATAAAATTGAGATTCGCGACCAGGTCGGGAACGAAAACAGGGGCGAAATCGTGCTTTACCAGCCGGAAGGCGAAGTCCGGCTGGAGGTGCGTGTAGAAAACGAGACCGTGTGGCTCACGCAGGCACAGATGGCTGTGTTGTTTGAAAGAGAACGTTCTGTCATCGCTAAACATATCGGAAATGTTTTTAAGGAACAGGAACTAGATGAAAAAAGTAATGTGCAAATTTTGCACAATACTCTCTCAAAGTTCAAACCAACCACAATTTACTCATTAGATGTCATCATTTCTGTCGGATATAGAGTAAAATCTCTAAGAGGTACTCAATTCCGCCGCTGGGCCAATCAAGTCCTGAAAGACTACATACTCAAGGGCTATGCCGTAAACCAACGTAAAATTGCGACTGATTTGCAAATTGCAGACCGCTTGCACGAACAGCGACAACTAATCGAAGGACAAGGCGTAGAAATTGCGGAATTTAGGAACACCACAGAAAAACGTCTCGGCGAACAGGACTCCCGGCTTTCTGCGGTCGAACAACGCATAGACTTTTTCGTGAATGCAGCGCAAACTCCAACAGGGGGCATTCTTGCGACCGGAACGCGATTTGACGGTTTCGTGCTGATTGCAGACCTTGTGAAGACCGCCAAAAAATCCGTAGTATTCATCGACCCGTTTGCGACCGTCGAGGTGCTGAAATTTGCAGCCATGCGGGCGAAGGGTGTTTCAGCGACGATCTACTCTCCGAGAATTACGCCCGAATTCAGGGCCGCTGCGGATTTACACAAGAAGCAATACCCGGGGCTGGAACTGAAGACCATGCGCACGATTCACGACCGTTTTCTTCTGGTCGATGACACTGTATATCATTTTGGAGCTTCGTTTAAAGATATGGGTAACGAAATGACTGCTTTTAGCGTGCTAGATTTCGTGACACCCGCCGAAGTCATTGCGAAAGTGGAGCAAAATACAAAAGGAAAATAGTGCATTTTAATTCAAAAAACTCCCCCACTATTCACTTGACGCATAGCGGATTTGTTATATTCTCCTCAAAAAGGGGCTTTTTATGTTTGTCGAGACTTACATTTTGCGTTTGCTGGCCGGGTTCCTGGAATACGGGACGCTTTCTACCGTAGCGGACAAGCTCTACACTTCGCAGCCGGCGGTGAGCCGCGCGTTCAAGAAGCTGGAGGACGAAATCGGCGCTCCACTTTTCGAGCGCAAAAAGAACCGCATCGAGCTGAACGAGAAGGGGCGCACGGTCGCCGAATACGCTAAGCGCATCATGGATTTGCAAGGCGAGATGATGGAAAAGGTAAGCCCGCAGGGAGCGGGTACGCGCACGTTCTCTATCGCATCGGTGGCCATCCTCCCCGCCATGCGGATGATGCAGGAACTGCAGGAGAAATACCCCGGCGCGCAAGTCACTTACGAGATTATCGACAACGAGGCGGGAGTGCTGAAGGCATTGAACGTGGGCTCGGCAGATATCGGCATCACCCTCAAGGCCCCGCGCGCAAAGAAATACCACGCCGAAAAATACATGCAGGAGCGGCTCTCGATTGCGCTCCCGAAAAAGCACCCGCTGGCCAAGCGTAAGTCCATTCGGCTCCGGGAACTCAAGGGCGAAACCATCATCCAACGCAGCAATGTGGGGTTCTGGGAGCAGGTCAAGCGCAAGAAGATTCCCGATGTCACCTTCATCAAGCACGACAGCGTGAAGGGAATTTCGAAGCTCATCGAGCAGTCTTCGCTGTTGACGTTTGTTTCGGACCACCAGTTCGATTACGAAATTCCCAAGGACCGCAAAATTGTGCCGCTCGCCGACCGCGAAATGAACGTGGAATTTTTCAAGGTGACGTTGGCGTCAACTCCCTAGCAGGTGGAAATTCAGGTACCACGAAAAGGCATGGATGCGCCTGGACATGGGTTCGGCATATTCCGAGGAATAGGCAGCCATTTTCACGTAGGTGTCAAGCCTGTGGCCCAAATCCAACCAGGAGAACAGCCTGTATTCCACCGCGGTGTTGTTGAGGAGCAAAAAATCCCAGCCCGAAACGCCATATTCCGCAGTCGTTCCCTCGATGGTCTTCATGGCATCTATCGTCGTCTTGTTGTAGATTCTCCACCTCTTGTATAGGGTTTCTATCATCAGGCTGTATTTCACGCCGGAATTGTACTGGTAGCTATCCATATCGGGCTTGTAATCCGGGTGAAATTCCTGAATAATGTCGTCGTAGCCCATGTCGGCAGAGCCAAGCATAATCCAGTAAACCTGATTCATGACACGGAACCGCAAGTTGGGAGTCAGCCAAAGGGCTATGTCCATGGCCCCGCCAAGCGAAAGCGTGCTTACCGTGGCAAGGTCCCCGTAAAAAGTATCGTAATCCAGATTCAACGAAAAATCAAGCCAATGGCCTCGCCCGTGGATCCCCCTGTTCACAAGTTTCCCCATGATATCCATCTGCAACACTTTCCCTTCGAGTCCGCCTTCGCCGAAGAAGTTTAAAGTGAAGTAATCGAAAGGCCGCCTTACCCTCGTGTAGGGTCGACCATACTCAAGGGAAACCGCCATCATTCCGTGACGGTCGTTCCATTCCGCATCCAGTTCGTCGGCATCTTCGCCACCGAACCGATAGTCAGAACCGAACCTGGAGCCAACACCCGTGGCAACTGTCAACTCGATTGGTGTCAAGCCCGTATAAAAATCCCTGTTGCCGAACACCCTGCGCTGGGCATATCCGGCGGGTTCCAGGGCAAAAGCGAGCAGGTGCCTGTACCAGGGCACCTTGGAACCGTTATACGATGCGCGGGAAAGTCTGTAAAGAACTTCGCCGAACATGGAGCCAGCTACTGTCGTAGAAATCAGGTCGTTCGGCGACGGGTATTCCGTTTCGCAGAACATTTCCCAGGTGGAGCTCCCGAGGGCGGCAAACGCCATGCTTCCGTAAAAACCATAACCACCGGCACGGGCCGTAGCGTAATACATGGAGCCCTGATACGGGTGTCCGTAAAAGTTGATGGCCCAATGGTTATGGTCCCATTCCCAGCCTTCGCGGAAGTTGCGTTTCCAATAGCTGGGGCCCGTATGTGCATAACTCTTGTCCAGGACCCAGTAATCCCATGCCCACACAAAGGCGTTGAGCCCGAGCACTTCGGTCCCGACGATAATCGGGTTTACGTGGGTACCAAACAGGCTGTCTTTGGGAATAATGGTCGTGTCGGGAGCACTTTCTTTGGGAACCAGGGTGTCACCCATACTCCTGCGGAAATTGACCAGATCCCGCGCTTCCTGCACGCTGAAAACAGCGTCCTTATCTAGAATCTTTATTCGGAGACTGTCCGGAAGTTGCGTAAATTCCTCGTCCAAATTTTGTGCATACGTGGTAACGCAAAAAGATATGACAAGAATAACAAACGCTTTTAGAACTTTCAGGAACTTCACGGCACAATTTTAAGAATTATCACGTCGTTTAAAAAGGGCATATTCGCAACTTTCTGACGGAGCAACAAATTCTGCAGATTAAACATACATGCACAGAGACCAAAAAGTGGTACTGCTTGCTGGGAACCGTCGATTCTAAAAAATTCATGGCAATCCCGATGATGGTCGACTATGGGTTACGGGCGCAGAACGTCTTCCAGCCATTCTTCGATTTCCTCGCGGCTGGTGCCGATGGCGAAGCGCTTGCTTTCGAGCCAGGTGGAATTGGGCGTAAGTTCCTGCAGCAGCTTGGCGCTTTGGCCCAGCGGGCTTGAAGCCGACGTGCAGAAGGTGAGCAAGGTCTTGCCAGAAAAGTCGTAGCCTTCGAGGAACGTGCTTATGATGCGGGGAGCAAT
This sequence comes from Fibrobacter sp. UWB15, assembly GCF_900177705.1. Classification (NCBI taxonomy): domain Bacteria; kingdom Pseudomonadati; phylum Fibrobacterota; class Fibrobacteria; order Fibrobacterales; family Fibrobacteraceae; genus Fibrobacter; species Fibrobacter sp. UWB15. The sequence goes on along the minus strand of NZ_FXBA01000005.1, from coordinate 185,900 downwards.
CCCGTGCCATATCGGGTGCGCGATGATGACGGTATCGTATTCGTCCATGTTCTTGACAACGGTTGCGATTTCGGGGCGGGCGGATTCGTCTTTCTGTTCGCGGTCGGCACGGCAGTCCGTATAGTAGGCGATGTCTTCGTCGGTGTAAGGGATTTTTGCGGTGATTTCGAATAAAGTCGCATCCAGGTATTCCGCTGCGTATTCGGCCAGTGGCTTGGTGTTGCCCGTTCTGGAAAAGTAAGCCACGAGCGTTTTGCCGCGGGACTTACTTGCCGATGTCGCGGAACTGGATGTCGCCGAACTTGAATTAGCCGAGCTGTCGTCGGAACACGCGGCAAAGAGGCTCAAAAACAGAACCAGCAGCAATGTCGAAAACAACGCGGGCGATTTCATCGGACTACTTCCTGATGAACTTTTCATCGGTCTTGGGCATGGTGTTGTCGGGCGTGTAGCGTTCGACAGTCATTTTCAAGTCGTACTTGTCGCGGAGTTTCGCAATCGTCTTCATCATGGGCGAAGCGTGGTGCACGTCGATGGCAGCCTGGCTTTCCCACGCGTCAATCAGCAAGATGGTCTCGGGATCGTCCAGCGACTGGAAATATTCGTAGCGGATGTTGCCCTTTTCGGCACGGATTTTCGCCACAGTCCCGCTAGAAACCATCTCTTCGGCGAACTTCTTTGCCGCCCCGTTCTTACCCGTATAGCGCAGGTTTACCGTAATGTTGCTCATGGCACTCTCCGCAAACACGCTCGCAGCGAGCGCAAGGATTAAAAATAGCGTTAAAAACTTGAGTTTCACTTTGCCACTCCGAAATGTTTCGCATATAATATAAATATTTTCGAAGTATGCGCAAAATGCTTAATTTTCATGCTCAGTATGCATGTGACGCATAGTGGGAGCAAATATTCTCACGCTGAGCACGGCGCCTTTGGTGTCGCTGTAGAATAGCGGGGCATTCAGGTTTACATTTTTTAGTTAGTAAGGAATCCTTACATTCTGAGATTACATCCGATTCATATCCTTTTAAGTCTTCTTAGCAGAAATACGATATTTCGTTGAAATGAGCAATCCATTTCGCAACAACATCCTCATGACGAGCTTCAATAATCCGAAGAATATTTTGCAAGACATGCGGATTAATACGCGAATTGTTATTTGCCAAGAGACATTTTCTAGCCCGAGTTATCCAGATTTTAGTGGCATTTGCGGCAGGTACACCTTCCGATACATGAACATGTACCGGTTCCAGAGGAACACCTTCGTTGGACCAGAAATAAACCCAGAAAGATCCTATCTTAAAGATTTGCGGCATTGCTGAACCCACCTTTCTGAGAAAATTCCATTATCAAATGAGCCGTAGATTCAATCACCTTCTTATAGCGATTGATTTCCTCATCTGAAAAACCGAATATATCTTCCCATGTATAGGAGGGTAAATAGCATGTCGCCCGATGGAAGCCGTCTTTTGCGTCGGGCTTTTCGATGTACACCTTAACGCGGCCATCCTTGCCCATTTCGGAATGGACAATTTCCGCGTTGTCGTCAAGTGTCATGAAGGGGTACATCATATTGCCTAACGGCAATATAACATTTTCAGGCCTTGTTTGGCTAGTATTCATCTTTCCTCCCTCCGCCTACATGCATAAAAAGGCGGGGCTTTGCTTGTTTTACACTGTGTGCGAAAAGTTGATTTTCTACACACTTGTGCACTAAATATAAATTGCCAGAACGCAATTGTCAAGAGGTTTATGCATTTTTTTCTCTTCCATCGGTACACAAAGTTGTGGCCCACAAGGTTGTGTACCAGGCGTTTGGCTTAAATTCTCACGCTGAGCACGACGCCTTTGGTGTCGTCGTAAAATAGCGGGGCGATGGTGACCTTGGGCGGGGTCTGCTTTTCGCCGACTTTTTCCTTGTAGAACACGCTGCCGATGTACCAGCCGATGGAGGCTCCCATCAGGGTGCCCGCGACGGCGTCGGAGAACCAGTGTGCCTCCCCTTTTGCGCCGAGCACCATGCTTGTGGCGATGTAGCCTGCATACAGAGCGCAGCCTGCCACGACAAGGGGCTTATCGCGGTTGTAACTTGCGATGCTCATGGCCATGGCCGCGTTGGTCATGGAATGCCCCGAGGGCCAGCCGTAAAAGACTCCGCGCCTAAAAAATCCCCACTTGAAATCGCGGGAACGCTCGCCGCTGTTGAGTTCCGCGTCGGGGTGCTCGCGAGCCGAAATCGCCTTGAGGATGTTGTTGTAGAGGAACGCCACGGCGGTAGCCTGCACGGCGACGGCGCCGGTGTTGTTCAGCGCGCGGTTGTCGCTGATAAAGTACATGTAGCCCGGAACAAGAATCGGGAAGAATGTTCCCATCATCATGCCGGGAGTGAACGCGATGCCGTAAACAAGCTGGTCCTGGCGGGCCGCAAAACGGGCCATCATCAGGTCGTTGTTTTCCATCGAGAACTTGTACGTGAGCGCTCCGCCGAGCATGTGGAACCCGAGCGGCCAGCCGAACGCACTCAGCAACATGTTATGGCCCAGATGGTTGAGCGGAGAAAGCTTTTGTGCGCTATCGATGGCTGCGGAATCCACGCTTGTCGAATCGGCTGCGGGCGTTTCAGCATGTGCGAAACTTGCAAATACCGTGAACAGCACAAGCACCAATATCTTTTTAAATGTCGCTATATTCCGTAAATACATCCTTATAAAATATACAAACTAAATAATCAGGAACTTATAGAAAGATTGTAGCCGATTCCAAGAACGATGATTGCCGCTGTAACCGTTCCGAAAAAGACAAATATCAGTTTAAGTGTCATGACCTTTTTTAAAAGCATGGCTTCGGGGAGCGAGAGTCCCACAACGGCCATCATAAAGGCAAGCGCCGTGCCAAGAGCGACACCCTTTTGAACAAGAACCTCGACAATGGGAATAACTCCAGCTGCATTTGCGTACATGGGAACGGCAAGAATTACCGCCAGGGGAACGGCAAACCATTTGTCTTTTGACAGGTATTCTTCGAAAAATCCCGAAGGAACATAACCGTGCATTAATGCGCCGATCGCAATGCCTGCAAGCACATAGGGCAAAACCGAACGCGTTACACCAAGGGCATCCCTTGCTACTTGGGGTATTTTCTGCAGTACTTGAACGCCCCTTTGCTTAAGGCTGCATGGCTTTGCATCGTTATTGATGGATTCGTTTGTCCGCTGCAAATTTTTCACCCAATCGCTTAGAAATCTTTCCAGCTTGAACCGTTCTAGGAACATCCCTAAAAATGTTCCAAGAAACACGCCGGAACCTACATAAATCACAGTCACTTTCAATCCGAATGTTCCCGCAAGCATAGCAACAGCGACCTCGTTTACAAGTGGCGATGTTATAAGAAAACTGAACGTGACGCCAAGGGGGATGCCGCCCCTGACAAAACCGATGAACAGGGGAATACTGGAACATGAGCAGAAAGGGGTAATCGCTCCGAAGATTGCGGCGAGGAAATATTGGACTCCGTACAAACGATGCGACGACAAAAAATTGCGAATCGCCTCAATCGGGAAAAATGTATTCAGCAGCCCCATCAGGAAACTAATAAAAAGCAATATCAGGATAATTTTGAGGCTGTCGTAAACGAAGAAATTTATCGTCGAACCCAAAGGAGACGAGCCATCCAATCCAATGATGTTGTAAACAAGATTATCGGTGAATGATTGTATCATAGAAAGCCCTTACTGCCGTGTCGATTTCATCCCTTACACGACGAAATTCCTGCAGAATTTCGGTTTCAGTCCCTCTGAACGCGTCAGGATCATCAAAGCCAAGATGAATTCTGTTCTTGACTGCCCCCAAAAAAATCGGACAACTTTCTTTCGCCTTGTCGCAGACGGTGACAACGTAGTCCCACGATGTATCAAGATACTGCGATACATTTTTTGGCTTATTAAGGGAAATGTCAACCTCTCGTTCCTTCATCACTTCGATTGCAGTCGGATGCACGTTCTTTGCCGGAAACGTTCCTGCAGAACATACGGTCAACGACGAATCCAGTGCCTTGAGAAATCCTTCGGCCATTTGACTACGGCACCTGTTGCCTGTACAAAGAAAGAGTATCTTCATGTTTCACCTTTGATAAGTTCTTTTATTTTATCTTCGCTAATTTTACCTGTAGACACAAGCCGTTCATCGACAACAAGCGCGGGTAAAGTCATGACATTGTACGGAAGCATTTGGACAACATCGTCAATGCGGGAAACTGAAGCTTCTATGCCCGATTCCTTAACGATTTTTTCAACTGTTGCAGCAAAGGCGATATTGCAGCCACACTGACTCATGAGTATTTTTATGTTTTTCATTTTATCCTCTTTTTTTTGTTTGTAGTTCGTAGAACAACGAACGTGTATGGCAAAATTTTTTAGCAGTCGCATTCCCTATTGCAAAAATCTTTATTGAAAAAATCACTGAACAATGCCTGGGCCTTTTTCCAGTTTTTTTTGTTTATACAGTACTTGACCTTGGGCGTTTCAATTTCACCCTGGATCAAACCGGCCTCTTTTAGCTCCTTTAAATGCTGGCTAACCGTGGCCTTCGCAATGGGCAGTTCTTCGTGGATATCGCCAAAATAGCAGGTATTGCGCTTGGCCAAGAACTGCATGATACTTATGCGTGCGGGATGCGCCAAAGCCTTGGCATACCTCGCCAAGGTCTCGGTTTCTTCACAGTATTTGCTTTTTTTGGCCATTTCGGTTTCTGTTCGTTGTTCGTAAATGTACAAACATTATTTTAAAAAAGCAAGAGAATAATTGTATTTTTTTTCTTGAGGTGACAAGAAAACGTTTATTCCACCGAGAATGTCGCCTTCACGTTCCCTTTGCCGAGGAATTTTCTTCGAGCGTCGCCGTGAAGGTGGTATCGTTCACATAGATTTTAAGTTTCACGAGAGCCTCCGTTTGAGCGGATGAATTGGCGGACGATTTCGGCGTCTGAGTTTCAGGTTGCGACGAGAACACTGACTAGAGCACTAGAAGAGAGACGTCACCACCTCGCCGATATCGCCGTCGACGCATAACGAGCGGGGCCCGATGTCGTCGGGAGCGTAGGCCTGTCCGTAGTTGATGCAGGCGTAGGTGGCGTTCGAATTCAGGGCGGTCATTTGCCAGAACGGGTACTTGATGATTCCGGGGGTGTTCATGCCTACGCCCAGTTCTAGGAACAGCACGTTTCCGCCGCGCATGGCGTTACATCTGTCGAGAAATTCGCGGTAACGTTTTGCGGCACGGTGCCAGCCGTCGTCTTCTACGAAGGTGGAATCGGAACGCAGGTTCATGGACATGGGGCGACCGCAAATGGGGCACCTGGGCAACAGTTCCGCAGGGACGGTCATGGCGCCGAACAAGCCCGTCTCTTTTGAAAATCCCTGGGCGTCGAACATGGCACGAATCTGCTTTTCGTTGTCGTAGGTGCAGGGGTGGCACGGCTTGCTGCATTGGAAAAGCCCGTAATCGCCCTGTGTGTAAAAGAGCCGTTCCTTGTCAAAGCCCGCTTTTTGGAAACAATGGTCTACGTTGGTGGTAAGGACAAAGTAATCCTTATTCCGTAGGATTTTCAGGAGGTTTTCATAGACGGGGTTCGGGGCGGCCATGTAGCGGTTTATCGTGACATAGCGGCTCCAGAAGGCCCACATTTCTTCGGGAGTCCCGTAAGGAAAAAAGCCGCCGGAATACATGTCCGAAAAGCCGTACTTTACAGAAAAGTCAGCGAAGTACTTGACAAAGCGTTCCCCGGAATAGGTAAATCCCGCCGATGTCGAAAGTCCAGCGCCCGCGCCCACGACGACGGCATCCGCCCTTGCCAGCGCCTCTTTCAGTCTCGACACTTCGGCAGAAAAATCATTCGTTGAACTTTTCGAAAATCCGCGCATAGATAGCCTCGTCCTTTTCGCTGAAAACGTTAAAGACAACCTTCATGGGGTTTTGCGTACGGCGTTTCCATTCCAGCACCGTATCCACCGCGATTTGGGCGGCGCGTTCCGGCGGGAAACGGAATACACCTGTAGAAATACAGCAGAAGGCGATAGATTCCACACCGTTCCGGGCCGCAACATCGAGGCAGTTCCTGTAGCACGATTCCAGCAACTCGCAGTCCCGTTCCGTAAGGCCGTAGCCCACGATTGGCCCCACCGTGTGCAGCACGTATTTGCAGGGCAGGTTGTAGGCTGGCGTGATTTTAGCCTGTCCTGTGGGTTCGGGGTGCCCTTGCCGTTTCATCAGGGCGTCGCAAGCGCTACGGAGGCGGACCCCCGCGAAGGTATGGATGCAGTTGTCGATACAGCTGTGGCAAGGCTGCCAGCATCCCGTCATGCCGCTGTTTGCCGCGTTTACGATTGCATCTACCCTGAGAGTGGTGATGTCGCCGCGCCACAAAAACAGGGAATCGCCAAACAAGTCCGGCGCACCCGCGCTGAAGCGCCTGCCGATACTTTCAATGTCCGCGATGTCCGTTATTCCGCGACCACGGATGGATTCCTGTAGGTATTCGTCCTGAATCCTGTAGAATTCATCGCTTGCGGGGGTGGCTTCCCGCACGTTCATCAAGGAACGTAGCAGGATTTTCTGTCCTTCGGCGTCCGCGGGGATGGTCGTGCCGCTGTACCTGGGACTTTCCGCCAGTAGATACTTTATCAGGAATAGTCTGCGCTCCGCTTGGTTCATGTTTCCTCCCGGACGGTTCAGGGGTGGTCTTGAGTTGTGCGGCGAGGCCCTTCAGGGTCGTCTTCTCCAGTTCCATTTCCAGCGCCGTCTGCGCCGAATTCAGGGCCGGGTCCAGCAGGCGGTGGATGTTCCTGCCTACGGGGCACAGCGGATTCGGTTCCGGGTGGAAACTGAAGACGATCCGCTCCTCGTCGTTATCGTTGATGGCCTTGTAGACATCCAGGAGCGTTATCTTGTCGGCAGGACGTGCAAGGTGAGAGCCCCCTACGCCAGGAGCCGTCTCAACCAGGCCCGCCTTTTGTAGCTGCAAAAGGACCTTGCGGATGATGACCGCATTCACGCCGGTGCTGCCCGATATGAATTCCGAGGTCACCCGTTCCGCACCCTCGAAGAAATGGATGCAAAGCAGGGTATGGACCGCCGCCGTAAAACGAACGCTGACTTTCATAATCCGCAATTTAACAATTGTTGCCTGCGTTCACACGCACCTTGGTCTATTTGTAGAACATTCCCGCCGTCATGTCCAGGTAATTTTCGCCGGAGTAGTTCGTAAATTCCTGCTTCATGGCGCTCTTGAATGCCGCCGGGTTCACGTTCTTGAGGGCGATATTCTTCATCACCTTCAGGTACTGGATTTTAGCACGGGCATCTTCCAGATTTTCCACCGTGTAGTGTGACGTGAGAATCAGGGAAATTCCGCGGTCGATGTAATCCGTGAGCTGCGCGATGATGGCATCGGCGTGCTTGCTCCCCGCCACGATGGAATGAACGTCGTGGCCCATCATGTGGGTGTAGACAACGTTGATTTCGGGAAACTCGATATCGAATGCCTCCTGGGTCGCGACAATGCGCATGTCGATGCCCGCGAGATTCAACGTCTCGCCTTCGATAAAGTCTGTCGTCGCGTAAATGGAGCTGTCAAAAGCATCGCCAAAAGCCGCCGTGAAATTCTTGACCAGGGCCGCACCGCCTCCGTTATGGTTGTAATCGTCGGCATGGCGGGTGCTGTACACGGGAGCACCCTTCATGAAGGTCGCGCCCGCGCCATGGTAGGCAATCACCGTGCCCACGAATTCTACCGAAAGGCCCTTGATGTAGGCCTCCAGTTCCTTGATGTTGTCGAAGAAACAGGGGGCTTCGACCATGAACATCTTGCCGCCCTTTTCCAGCAAGAAACATTCGTCGGTTATCAGGTCGTTTGTCTTGTAGGCGTGCAGCTTGACCGCCCCGAAATCGTAGACTTCCACGACGCCCTTGCCAAGATTTACGGTCTTGAAGTTGTTCTTTTCCATTTTGAATCTCCTTGGGCCAAGCCCGTTTTTGTTTTATTTTAAGTTGTTGTTCTTTAATTGTTACAACACGAAATATAACCAATTATCGTTGTAATGTCAATAGAACAACTAGAAATTTAAAGTAAAAACTTGGTTACAAAAAGGTTAGTTAGAGCTTTCGCTGTTTATTCCACCGAAAATGTCGCCTTCACGTTCCCTTTGCCGAGGATTTCCTTGAGACGTTTCTTATTCACGTTGTCGATGCGGGCCAAGCGCGTAAAGTTCCAGGAATTCTTGTCGTAGTAGATGGTGATGGAATTGCCCTGGTAAAGGATGATGTCGCCCGCGTCGGTGTCGATTTGCATGTCGTTGCGCGGAAAACTGCGCGGCAGGTCAGCCACCTTCTCGAAGCTGCCGTAGTCGTGCATGTCGAGCGTCATGTCGCCCTGCGTGAGAAATTCGGCGAAGGCCTCGGCCGAGGAATTTTCTTCGAGCGTTGCCGTGAAGGTGGTGTCGTTCACATGGATCTTGAGTTTCACGGGAGCCTCCGTTTGGGCAGATGAACTTGTTGGTACTGCGCCGGGTGTTTTACTGGCAGACGATTTCGGCGTCTGGGTTTCAGGTTGCGTCGAATGGCTCGCAGCATCGCTGCAGGCCACGAGAAAGAACAACGCTATAAGGACAAAATTTCGCATACTCACAATATAAATAATTGTGCGAGCGATTCAAAATACTTATTTGCTATGACTCGCTATGCCTTTTACGCATAGTGAAACAGGATTATTGCATGTTGGCGAACCGCTCGATAGCCTTGGTACACATCAATGCATCCTTTTTTGCCGGGCGGTTTTTGATATACCTATACCCCAATAGGTATGAAATAGAATGAAAAAGATTTTCTATCAAGGAGTGAGTCTATTTTACTTCGCCTTGAATCCCAGCATCCGCATGGAGTTGAGAATCGCGATGACGGAGACGCCTACGTCGCCGAAGACAGCCATCCACATGTTGGCGATTCCTACGGCGCCAAGCACCAGTATGACCGCCTTCACGGAGAGGGCGAACACGATGTTCTGCCTCACGATGCGCATGGTCTTGCGTGCAAGGCGTACCGTTGCGGGAATTTTCCTGATGTCGTCGTCCATGATGACGACGTCTGCTGCCTCGATGGCGGCATCGCTCCCGAGGCTCCCCATGGCTATCCCGACATCTACGCGAGAAAGCACCGGGGCGTCGTTGATGCCGTCGCCCACAAAGGCCAGCATGTCGCCTTCGCGCCTTGCCCCGAGCAGGGTTTCGACGCGTTCCACCTTGTCTGCCGGCAAAAGTTCAGCATGGAACTCGTCTATGCCGAGCTCGCCCGCCACCGCCTCGGCAGAGCGCCTGTGGTCGCCGGTGAGCATCACGCATTTTTCGACACCGGCAAGCTTGAGCCCGCCGATAGCCTCGGCGCAGCCTTCCTTGACCGTATCCGAGATGACGATGGTCCCGAGGAAAACTCCCTCCTGGGCGACATAGATGACGGTCCCTGCGGACACCTGCGGCGTGAATTCGATTTTTTCGCCCAGCATTAGGCGCTCGTTCCCGAGCAGTGTCAGCTTGCCATCTACGGGAATACGGATTCCCCTGCCCGGGATTTCTTCGGAAGCCCCCACGCGTGAAAGTTCCGGAGCAGCACCGGCGTGGGTATTGGCGTAGGCTTCCAGCACCGATTGCGCAATGGGGTGGTTCGAGCAGGATTCCCCGAGGGCTGCGATTTCCAATAGTTTGTCTGCATCTATTCTAGAGCCATTTCCGTTCGCTTGTTCTGCAGGCAGGATTTCCACCACCTTGAACTCGCCCTTGGTAAGGGTTCCCGTCTTGTCGAAGACCACCGTCTTTACCTTGGAGACGACTTCGAGGTAGTTACTCCCCTTCACCAGAACGCCCAGTTTGGAAGCGGCCCCGATGCCCGCGAAGAATCCGAGGGGGACCGAAATCACCAAGGCGCAGGGGCACGAAACCACAAGGAAAATGCAGGCGCGTTCAATCCAGGTGGCCCATTGTTCACCGAAGAGTAGCGGCGGGACAATAGCGAGCAGTACCGCCGCCGCCGTAACGATGGGCGTGTAGACGCGTGCAAAACGTGTAATAAAATTCTCGACGCGGGCCTTCTTGCTGCTCGCGTTTTCGACAAGTTCCAGGATGCGGGATACCGTGGAATCTTCGAAAGCCTTGGTCACCTTCACCTTGAAGGTGGAACTTCCGTTCACGCAACCGCTGATGATGTCACTCCCGACGGTTACCCTCCTCGGCACGGATTCGCCCGTGAGCGCCGCAGTATCCACCAGCGATTCTCCCTCGACCACAACACCGTCCAGGGGAATGCGCTCTCCCGGCTTCACCACGATGATGTCGCCGATTTCCACCTCGTCCGGGTCCACCAGGACAAGCGACCCGTCGCGTTCCACGTTCGCATATTCGGGGCAAATATCCATCATGGCGCTGATGGACTTGCGGGACTTGCCTACCGCATATCCCTGGAAAAGCTCTCCCACCTGGTAAAACAGCATGACCGCCACCGCTTCCGAGAACTCGTGAATCCCGAAGGCGGCCACCGTCGCGACCACCATGAGAAAGTTCTCGTCAAAGACCTGGCCACCCCGGATGTTCTTGAACGCCTTGCCGAATATGTCGTAGCCCACAATCAGGTAGGGTACTGTATACAGGCAGAGCCAAAGAATCCAGTTGTCGCCTAGATTGCCGAAGTGTTCCACTGCGATAAACGCAAAAAAGAACACGGCGGAGACGACAATGCGAACAAGGTTTTTCTTCTGGGATTTGGTCATGACGTTTTCTAGCCCAGGATTCTGCAGTCGGGTTCCACCTTGGCGCAGATGGCCTTGGCCTCTGCAAAGATGGCATCAAAACGGTCATCCGGGGCTTCCAGCGTAAACTTCTGCGTCATGAAGTTCACCGACGCATCTATCACGCCGTCAATCTTCTTGATGGCGGCTTCCATCTTGGCGGCACAGTTTGCACAGTCGAGGTCTTCGAGCTTGAATTTCTTTTTCATGATGATGTTTCCTTACTTTATTTGTTAAACTTTTTCTTTATTCCAGAACGTGTTCCATGCCCTGGTTGAATATGGTCTTCACGTGTTCGTCGGCAAGGGAGTAGTACACCACGCTCCCCTCCTTGCGGAACTTCACCAGGTTCGAGTGCTTCAGTATGCGCAGCTGGTGCGAAATGGAGGACTTGGTCATGGAAAGCAGCACAGAGATGTCGCTTACGCACATTTCGGCGTTCATCAGGGCGCAAAGAATTTTTACGCGGGTAAAGTCGCTGAAAATCTTGAAGATATCCGCGATGTCCATCAGGAGTTCGTCTTCGGGGATGCGTGGGCGCACGGCCTTCACCACGTCGTCGTGGATGCAGGTGCAGTCGGAGCCTTCCAATTCAATATCGTTTTCCACTTTTCCAGTCATATTCGCCTCTGGACCGTTCGGGTCCTTTTTTGACTTTTTGAAGCCGTTTAAATTTCCAACAGTTGAACAATTGTTCAACTTTTAATGTAGAAAAAGCAGAGGAGCATGTCAAGGGATTTGGCTTTTTTTATATTTTTTTTTGGAGATTGTTATGGACAGATACAATGTAACGGGTATGAGCTGCGCCGCCTGCGTCGCACGGGTGAAGCGCGCTGTTAAGGCGCTGCCCGGGGTAGAACGCTGCGACGTGAACCTGCTCACCCATTCGATGGTCGTAGAAGGTCCGGTGCCTGGCGACGACATTATCAAGGCCGTGGAGGCCGCCGGCTACGGTGCCGAACCCCTTACGGCTCCCGGTACGGAAAGTCCTGCCGAAATGGGACGTGATAGGCTCGAAGACAAGGAACTCCCGGTGCTCAAGAATAGGCTCGTCTGGTCGCTCCTGTTCTTGCTCCCCCTGCTATATTTCAGCATGGGGCACATGTCGTTTGACTTTCCCTTGCCGCGCTGGTTCCTGGAACCGGAGCCGAACCACGTGGCCATGGCCCTGTTGCAGCTCGCGCTTACGACGGTGGTGCTGGTCATCAACCAGAAATTCTTTGTAAACGGTGCCCGAGGAATCATAAACCGCGCTCCCAACATGGATTCCCTCGTGGCCCTGGGGGCGGGAGTGTCGTACCTGTACAGCCTCGCGGTGCTTTTCGCGATGTCGCGGGCCCAGCTGATCGGCGGCTCGGACGCAGCAAAGGCCTTCATGGACAAGTTCTTTTTCGAGGGGGCGGCAACCATCGTCACCCTGATTACCGTCGGGAAACTCCTGGAGGCCATATCCAAGGGCCGCACCACAAACGCCCTCAAGGCGCTTATGGATCTCGCCCCCAAGACGGCGACACTCCTGGTGGACGGTCAAGAAAAATTGGTCCCCATAGACCAGGTGCAGGTAGGTGACGTGTTTGTGGTAAAGCCCGGGTCATCGGTTCCTGTCGACGGAATCGTGCTCAAGGGAGCCTCCGCCGTAGACGAATCCGCCCTTACCGGCGAAAGCATCCCCGTTGACAAGGCTGCAGGCGACAAGGTGGCCTCGGCGACGGTCAACCGGTCGGGTTTCCTGGAATGCCGCGCCACCCGCGTAGGCGAAGACACCACGCTTTCCCAAATTATCCGGATGGTGAGCGACGCCTCCGCAACCAAGGCGCCCATATCTAAAATTGCAGACAAGGTTGCAGGCATATTCGTGCCCGTGGTTATCGCCATTGCAGCCGTCGCGACCCTAGTGTGGCTCCTGGTAGGAGCGGAGACGGGCTTTGCGCTTGCAAGGGGAATTGCTGTGCTGGTCATTAGCTGCCCCTGCGCGCTGGGACTTGCGACTCCCGTGGCCATCATGGTGGCAAACGGGGTGGGCGCCCGGCACGGAATCCTCTTCAAGACATCGGCGGCACTAGAAACGGTCGGCCGCGTAAGCACCGTCGTCCTGGACAAGACAGGGACCATCACCAGCGGCACTCCTGCCGTTGTCGGCGTTCTCCCAGAAGATGGCGTAAGCGAAAGCGAACTGCTACGCTACGCCTCGGCGCTGGAATCGCGAAGCGAACACCCCCTGGCAAAAGCCGTTACGGAGCAGGCAAGGCGGGAATCGGAAAAATCAGGACAGTCGCTACAGGCCTGGATTGCGGACATTTCCGGTTCCGTGGTGCCCGAAAGTTTCGAGGTACTCCCCGGTTTCGGACTGAAAGCCACCCTAGCTTCGGGCACCGAAAGGCAGGTGCTCCTGGGAGGCTCCTTGCGCTTTGTACGGGAGCACATCCAGATTTTCGAAGCTGTCGAAAGCAAAATTCGTGAATCGTCTGCGAGGGGCGAGACTCCCCTACTTTTTGCGCTATCCCTTGAAAACGGCACTTCCAAGCTCCTCGGGACCATTACCGTTGCCGATAGCGTGCGGAGCGACTCCCGCCTTGCCATCGGAGAACTCAAGTCCATGGGGCTCAAGGTGTGCATGCTCACGGGCGACAACGAACTGACGGCAAACGAAATCGCCCGGCAGGCGGGCATCGACCGGGTTTTCGCGGGAGTGCTCCCGCAAGGGAAAGACGACGTGATCCGGGAACTCATGGAAAATTCTACAGTCGCCATGGTTGGTGACGGCATCAACGACGCTCCGGCCTTGACCCGCGCCCATGTGGGCTTTGCTATCGGAGCGGGTTCCGACGTAGCATTGGATGCCGCCGACGTGGTGCTGGTCAAGAATTCCCTGTGGGACGTGGTAACCGCCATAAGGCTCAGCCGGCGGACCATCCGCAACATCCACGAGAACCTGTTCTGGGCGTTTATCTACAATGTCGTCGGAATACCCCTTGCGGCAGGTTGCTTCTACCACCCGTTCGGCTGGACGCTGAACGCCACCTTCGCGGCATTCGCCATGAGCCTTTCCAGCTTCTGCGTGGTGACTAACGCCCTAAGACTTAATTTATTTAAAACAAAGGCCGTACCGGCTAAAGGAAAAACGATGCAAAAGAAGTTCAAGGTCGAGGGCATGATGTGCCCCCATTGCGAAGCCTCCGTCAAGAAGGCGGTAGAATCCATCGACGGCGTGGAAAGCGCCGCGGCAAACCACAAGAAAGGCGAACTGCTGGTGAAATTCTCCCGCGAGATTCCCGATTCGACCATCGCCGAAGCCGTAAAGGAAGCGGGCTACGAGTTTATCGGGTAATACATCGTCGGTTGATGGCGAGACATTCAAAGATTAACGTCGAAAGGCCATTGCCGAAATCGAAATAAGTGTCAACACCGCGCCCACGAGAAGCACGATTGATGCACTTGTGGCGATGTCGCCCATGCCCACCAGCGGAGAGACGATTCCGCCCATCAAGAAGCCTGATGCCCCGATGGCCGCTGCAGCGGTACCTGCATTTGTACGCTCAGCGTTCAATGCCAAGGCCGTTGCCGGAGGCTGGCTCATGCCGAACATGAACGTAAGCCCCATGAAGGCGACTTGCAGAAGCGGGAGTAAAGCGTGCGTCATGAGGGCGGCAGCAACGGCAATCGCGAAAACGAGCATCCCCGCGCCCGCGATTTTCAGGGCCTTGAATTCGCTGCCGACTTTACCCGACAAGGCGCAACCGATGGCCGTGAAAACGGCATTCAGCGCAAAGCACAGACTAAAGCCGACAGGCGAAAGGCCGTAGATTTTTTGGTAGATAAACGGCGAAGACGCGATATACCCGAACAAGATAATCATTGGGAACGTGCATACCAGAAAATACAATACGTAGGTGCGGTTCTTGAACACTTTTGCGTACAAGCTAAAACTTGCCAAGACAGACTTTTTGCTGCGGCGTTTTACAGGGAGCGATTCCTGAAATTTCCCTGACATAAAGAGCAACAGAGCACCATACAGGAGCAACACCGCGAAAGTCCCTTTCCAGCTCATGAAATTCAGCAAGAATCCGCCCAGCACGGGGGCTACAATCGGGGCGACTCCGTTCACTGCGCTCACCATGGCAAGGAACTTGGTGAGGACGGGACCACGGTAGGAATCCGCCGAAATGGAACGGGCAATCACGATGCCGCCGGATGCCGCCATGCCCTGCAACAAACGAAACACGTTGAAGGTTACGATGTTCGGCGCAACAATGCAGGCGACAGTCCCGCAAACAAAAAGCAACAGACAAACTAGCAACAACTTTTTGCGGCCATACTTGTCGCTCAGTGGGCCTACAAAGAGTTGCCCCACCGAAAGCCCGAGCATGCTCATGGTGAGGCTCAACTGCGCCATCGAGGGGCTTGCCGCAAAGTAATCGGCAAGGCTCGGGAGGGCCGGCAAGTAAAGGTCAGTCACGAAGGGGCCGAACGCCGAAAGCAAGCCTAGCAACAGCATAAGGAAAGTGAATTTCTGTTTTCCGCTCATAAATTCCTCTTGGCGAAACCATGCAGAATCGCCATAAAAAAAGCCCGCAAAGCCGGACAACTGGACTTATGCGGGACCGCTACACGTTGATTTCGCAAGCGAATTTAGGAAAAAATTTTTCCGTTGGCAAGTTCTTGACAAAGGCAAAAAAAATTTTTATTTATGGGCACGAAATTTCATTGCGTATAATGGTTCAGCGTGAAACTCAAACATCAGGGTTTTGCGCCTTTTTTATTGCGCAGGGCCCGCAACAAAAGAGGTTAAAATGGACTTTTACATGAAACTCCCGCGCGGCAAACGCGAATTCACCCTTTTTCTCGTGACGCTTTCGATTATCTCGATGAACATCATCGCGCCGCTCATCACCTGTTTCGAGATGGGTTTTAGCATGGAAAGCTGGGCGCACGTATTCCCGATTATGCCGATACTCTGGCCGTGCGTCATCGCGACGGTGCTTGTCACGTACAAGCCCGCTGCATTCCTGACTTCAAGGCTTACGCAGAAAGGCGACAGTTTCCATGCGGTGATTACACTCAACATCATGTGCACGGTTTTCCTGATGTCCATCATCTTGACGATTGTAGGTACCTGGGTCGGAAACCGCGAAATCACAATGGAGCCGCTGGTAAACTTCTTTTACAAGTGGCCTCGCAACTTTGCCATTTCGCTCGCGGTAGAAATCTTGATCGCGCAGCCGATTGCCCGCCGCGTGATGCTAGGCTTGCACAAGTACCGCGACGCCCGCCGGGAAGTCGCTGTTTCTAACTGAGCCGTAAATAATTTTATCTATCTTTTCGTTTGTGACAGGCATCGACGAACAATTCAACGGCAAGAAACTCCTTGTAAAAAAGCTCATTCCTTTCGGATTCACGAAGGAAGGGGCAAACTATGCGCTCGTCCGCGAAATACTTGGCGGACAATTCCGTCTGGAAATCAGAGTGGGACGGGGCAAGAAAGTTTCGGTCAAGGTATTCGATAACGATTCCGGTGAAGAATATCTACTGTTTTCGGTGCTGTCAGTGCAGGGGGCCCTCGTGGGCCGCATCCGCAAAGAAGTTTCTGCCATTACGGATAAATTCATTAGCGAATGTTTCGAGACGCAGATTTTCAAAAGGAAATCAGCGAACGACCTGATTGGCTACGCGGAGCAAAAATACGGAGACAAGCCCGAATATCTGTGGGAACGGTTTCCGCAATTCGCCGCCATCCGCAAACACGAAAACAAGAAATGGTATTGCCTGTTGGGGACTGTCGAAAAATCAAAAGTTGGCCTCAAGGGCGACGAGATTATCGAAGTGGCGAACTTCAAGATAGTCCCGAAGGAATTGCCGGAACTCCTGAAAAAGCCCGGCTACCTCCCCGCATACCACATGAACAAGAAAAGCTGGGTAACGGTCATCCTTGACGGGACCGTGCCGCTAACCGAAATCAAGAAATTGCTGGATAAAAGCTATACGCTGGCGTGAAAAATAATGTCATTTCAGCACAAAAACAGCCGCCAATAAACCAAATCCCAGTAAAATAAGTTTCAACAAACCCTAATTCACCATTTTTCCGCAGCATTTCTTGTACTTGAGGCCACTACCGCAAGGGCAAGGATCATTGCGCCCCACTTTCGGCATCGATCGATCAACAGAAGGATTCTGTTTCAAATCTCGCATTCCAAAGTCACTTTTTTGAGATGGAGACAATTCATTCGAAGTGTTTCCGTAAGTAACCCAAAGCCTAGCCTTATTGTTGAGTTCCATAATAGCACTGATAATAGGCGTAATCTTGTCCATATCAATGCGGGTAAAACCGATTTGCAAACGATACCTTTCAATAATTGCAGTAGGATGTTCCAGCCCTATGCGCAAATCATCCAGGAGGCACAACGCATCAAATTCTGCTGCGGCGGGATTATCCGAATGCTTTTTAAAGTGTTCGCGGATGGTTTTGAATTCCGCAAGATTTTCATTGATATCATCCGTATAGTCAAGCCAATCGTTAAATTCTTCGCTGGTCGGTCTATATGGACGATGGTGTTTACGACTTTCAATAATGTTATCCATCACAACGGGGGTTTCGACACTCCAGTTGCAAAGGCATACTCCATAGTTCGTAAAATAGCGGGTAAACAAGCTGCACTCGTTGATTGCCGCAATTCCTTGACTCTTTGTCAGAGGGTTATCGCTATGATTCACATTCCACTTGCTGATAACCGTTTCGGGATCGCAAATGCCATAAAGGTTGGCGTAAACCTTGCAATAGTCATGGAACCCAGCCATAGACCGTTTTGTTCCATCCACAATTTCAATAAATTCCTCAGGAACAACCAATGTCAAGTTGTCTTCATCCGTTCCGAAAAGGAACATAAACCCAATAGACAAATTCTGTTCCACGAACTTGAACACGCGTTCGTCGATGTTCAGAAAATTGAATTTTGTTGGATAACCTTCCGGGAACATTTCCTTGAAGGGAGACTCACCCGCGTATTCATCAAACATAAGGTCCAAGAACAGCGAATATTCAAATTCACCGGAATACTTGACAAAACTTTTAAATATTTCTGGAATTCGCTTTTTAAGGATTTCGATGTACTCGGCCTTGCGCAATTGTTCTTCGCAAACCTCGTCTTTTTCTAGTTCCGGCGTCGTGCAGAAATGAATATCCTGGACGGAATCCTTTGGGCAAGCATTCAGAAGTTTTGCAAGAGTCTTAGACGGAATCGGTTCTTTGTGGATGCAGTTCGTTTCACGGAGTAAACGGCTACGGTAGTCTTTCGGCAGAGAATTGATGTTCATTTTTAAAACCTTTTAAACCACTTGTTGAATATGGGGTCGCTGATATAGAGACCAGTTTCGCGCTGTTCTACTATATCTCGGTCTATCAGGGCCTTCTTTATTCGGGGAATATTCGATTTAGTCCCGAGGCGATAAGTCTCCAGCACCTCCTGCGACAGGAAACCGTTATGAATTCCCGCGGCAATCGCCCGGAGCATGTTCATCTGGTAACTGGAAAGCCCCTCCGTCTGCTGCATAAAGAGCGCCGCATTCTGGGCGATAAGTTCATTCACGGCGGTATCAATTATTTCAGAAGTAACTTCGCGTTCCGTGTGCAGCATAACCAACCATGCAAGCTGTTGTACGTAAGAAGAATAATTTTCCACTTCGCCACAAATTCTTGAAGCCTGTTCCTTGTCGATACGAAGTCCATGCTTCTTGAACTTATCGCAGATAAAGGGAACCCAATTTTCGGTAGAAATGACACCCAGGTAAATCGCGTCGCCAAACTGATAGAATGGCATGCTCTTGTTCTGGAAGATGTTTGTGAGCAGGTGCTTTTTGCTGCCAAAAAGACAATACGAAACGTTATGCTGCAACTGCCATGCACCGCGAAGCCGTTTCTGGACAGAGAGCGAATCCGGAAACTCGCCAATCTGTTGAAACTCGTCGATGCAAACAACGATGCGTTTCTTTTGCTTTTTCGCAATATTTTCGGCCAATTCCAAAATTTGCTCGGGAGCGTTTTCCTTCGGAGTGATACCCAGCGAAAGCGAAAACTCAGACGTCGGATCCGGCCCCATGCTGATTTTAGGCGAAACCCGGCTCAAAAAATTCTTCGCATTTTGCAGGATAGAATCAATCTTTGACGAAGTCTGCTGCAAAACTGCGGTCGCAAGTTTATTGTAGAAATCGTATTCGCTGCGACAGTCAAAAATGTCCAAATAGACGACTGTGGCCTTTTTCGGATTCACCAAGCGGCCGACATGGCGAACCAGAGATGTCTTGCCGATACGACGATTAGAGATAAGCAAGGTGTTTACCCCGTGCTCAAAATTCGCCTTGAGCCTTTTGGTCTCAGCTTCGCGATCCGTAAAGTTTTCGCCCTCAACCGCATAACCATATATAAAAGCGTCGTTCATGGGAACCTCCGCCGATAATATACATTATTTTTCATCGGTACACAATGTTGTGCACCAAAAAGTACACAAAGTTGTGGTCCACAAGGTTGTGTACCAAGCGTTTGGCTTAAATTCAACAAAAAGCAACCAAGGTCACAATTTGTGACCTTGGACAGCAGCGAGAATCGTCGCGGTTTTGTGTCTTTTGCTTACTTCAAGTTCGCCTTGAAGAATTCGTTCAGCTTTTCGAAGGGGATTTTTTCCAGGTTGTCGTAGAGGTCCACGTGGGAGGCTCCGGGGATAACGAGGAGTTCCTTGTTGCCGACGGTCTTGCTCCAGTTCTTGGTGGCGTCGAGTTTTGCGGGAACGTCCGCCTTCTTGCCGGTCATCTTTTCGAATGCGCCTTCGCCGAAGTAGCGGCTGTGGGCCTTTTCGCCGTGGATGATGAGCACCGGGTTACGGATTTCGTCAGCGTACGCGAGGAGCTTGGTGTTCATGAGCGAAGTGCCTGCGGAGGCGGCCCAGCCCTTGTTGCTGTTGAGGGATCGCTTGTGGTAGCCGCGGGGGGTCTTGTAGTAGGCGTAGTAATCCTTGACAAAGTAAGGTGCGTCGTCCGGGAGCGGGTCCACCACGCCGCCGGCCAGGTCGTAGGTGCCGTTTTTGAAATCCTTGGTGCGCTGGGCCATCAAAGCCTTTCGGGCCTCGTTGCGGGCGTCGGCGTTGTTTGCCGCATCGAAGTAGCCATTTGCGGATACGCGGCTCATGTCGTACATGGTGGATGCAACCGTCGCCTTTACACGGGTATCGATGCCGGCAGCATTAATCGCCATGCCGCCCCAGCCGCAAATGCCGATGATGCCGATTCGTTCCGGGTCAACGTTGTCGCGGGTCGAGAGAAAGTCCACGGACGCCATGAAGTCTTCGGTGTTGATGTCCGGGCTGTTCATGTAGCGCGGCTCGCCGCCCGATTCGCCGGTGAAGCTCGGGTCGAATGCGATGGTCAGGAATCCGCGTTCCGCCATCTGCTGGGCGTATAGGCCGCTGGACTGTTCCTTGACGGCACCGAACGGGCCCGAGATTGCGATGGCGGGGAACTTGCCGTTCACCTTGAGGCTCGTGTCCTTGGGCACGAACATGTCGGCGGCGAGTTCAATGCCAAAGTGGTTCTTGAAAGTGACCTTGGAATGTTCGACCTTGTCGCTCTTGGGGAATACCTTATCCCATTCGGCGGTGAGCGTGAGCTTGTTCATATTTTCTTCCTTTGTCTGTTGTGCTGCAGGAGCAGTTTCTGTTGCGGGGGTGCATGCCATCAGGGTGCATGCGGAAGCCACGGCAAGCGCCGCTTTAAAGAATCTGGATTTCATGATTTATCTCCTATTTAAAAATTCAACTCTTCTTGTCATGTCCGCGCAGGCGGACATCTTAAGATTCTCGCCTTCGCGAGAATGACGAACTGCAATTTCGCCTTTGCGAGAATGACTTTATTGTTAAACTTTCTTTCCCATGGCGAACGCCTTTTTCAGGAGCGCGGAATTCTTCTTGACGTCGCCTGCGCTTTCAGCACCCGTAGCGCAGAGGGCGCCCTTGAGCTTCACGCCGTCGAAACAGGCAATCCACCCGCCAATGCCGCGCTTCGCGATGTTCATGGCCTTCGCGTCGGTGTCGGCGGCAGAAGTGAGCAGGTAAATCTCGCGGAACTTGTAATCGCTGGAATAGAGGGAATTCGCGCGGTCGAGCATCGTCTTGAGCTGGCCGCTCATCTCGTAATAGTAAATCGGTGTTGCGAATACGATGACGTCCGCCGATTCCATCTTCTTGGTGATGGCGGGAGCGTCGTCCTTGATGACGCATTTGCCCTTCTTCTGGCAAGCGAGGCAGCCCATGCAAAAACCGATCTTCTTGCCGCGTAGCGACTCGAATTCCACCTTGTTGCCCGCCTCGGCGGCACCCTTCGCGAACTCCTGCGCCAGGGTTTCGGAGTTGCTCCCCTTGCGCAAGCTGCTGGACAAGACCAATACTTTTTTCATAGGTTCCTCTCGGTTGAAGTCTTTACATGTTCAAATATACCTTCATTTTTCAGATATTGCAAATACTTTGTTTTAATAACTAGATATGCTTGTAAGGCATAGATTTAAATAGCATAAAAAGGCGGGGCATTTTTTAGCATCTACTTCTCTTCGATCAATTCTATCAGCTGTTCCTTGTTGGGTAACACTGTTTGATACTTGCTGGCAAAAATCTGCGAATTGCCTTCGGGCAAAGTGATTTCTACAAGGGAGTCCGACTTTTTCTTGCAAAGAACGATGCCGATAGTGTTATTTTCGTGCGGAAGCTTTACAAAGCGGTCATAGTAGTGCACATACATCTGCATTTGGCCCAAATCCTGATGCGTGAGTTCGCCAATCTTCAGATCCACCAACACAAAGCACTGCAGCAGCCTGTTGTAAAGAACCAGGTCCACAAAGAAATGCTTTTCGTCCAGCGTAATCCGCGACTGCCGCCCCACGAAAGTATACCCCTTTCCCAGTTCAAGCAAAAAAGACTCCAACTTGTCGATGAGCTTGCTTTCCAGTTCGGTTTCCGAATATTCGGACTGTTCCGGCAGTCCCAAGAATTCCAAAATGTAGGGATCCTTGACAATGTCCGCCGGAGACTCCACGATACACCCTTTTTTAGACAGTTCCCTCACCGACTCCTTATCCTTGCTTACAGCGAGCCGTTCATAAAGCGCGGAATCGAACTGCCTTTTGAGTTCCCGCAGGCTCCAATTCGAGTTTTTTGCCTCAATTTCGTAGAATTTCCGTTCGTTGGGATTATCAATACGCATCAGAAACAAGTAATGGGAGTAGCCGAGGGTGAATTCCGCAGACACTGTCTGCGAAATCTCCTTGGAGTAAATCAAGAAAAACTGACGCATTTGCTCCAGGTTTCTCTGCGAAAATCCCTTGCCATAATTCGTGGTAAGTCTGGCAGAAAGATTTTTGAGGACTTCCTTTCCGTATTCCGCGCGGACGCTACCCTTCTGCTCGTTTTCGACAATCGAACGGCCGATTTCGTAATACGTGCGTACCATCGCCGTATTAACGGCAACAGCAACAGACTTACGGTTCTGTTCGAGAATCGACGCAATTTGAGAATAAAGAGCGTCTTCCCTATGATTAGCCACTTTTTTAGCCATATAGCCTCCATTTAGCCGCAAAAAAAACGGCTTGTTAACGTTTGAGGCGTTCTTGCAAAACCGATAAACCGATTTAACGCAAAAACGCACCTCGCCTTAAAACAGCGAGATGCGTTCAGCGGTAATGTATCAAAATCTACCAAAGTTGGCAAGGGGTATAACAAAATTTTACATAACGAGACAGGTTATTTGTATTTCAAAAGTCTACGCTACGTACAACGTTTTCTGAAAATCGGTAAAGAGCTTCTTCAAATCCTTGCCGGTCACGCCCATTTTATCGCAGGCGTCCTTGATGGTGCCGTACTTGAGTTTGACGAGTTCGGGCAACTGGTTCAGCGAGAGTTCATCGACTCCGTTTTCCACATACTGCTGCAAGACAAATTCCATGAAGGGAACTTGCTTTTCGGTTATTTCGTTCAGGATTTCTTCGTGCATCAGGCGGACTCTTTCAGCGCGTTCCATGGGGCTTTTGTTGTAAGCGATGAGTTCCAGCACATCGAGCAGGTCGCATTTTTCGTTCTGCGTCAAGGCCTGCACTTGGCGGAGCCTTTCTTTGCTGAATCCGTTGTCGCTCAAGTTCTGCAGCAACGCTTCGCGGGTTGTGGGATCAGACCAGCGGGCTCGCAAATCCTTACTATCCTTGAAGAACTCCGGAATCTTGCCGAAGAGGATTTTGATAAACTGTTCGAGCGTTATGAGTTCGCCATCGAACATAAATTTTTCTTGCCACTGGGCACGCAAGCGCAAAATATGCCCATCAGAAAGTTTAATTTCAACGCAATTTTTTTCTTTCATGTTTGCGTCGCATGTGCACGGAAGATTGCCGCAGATTTTGCAGGGTTTCGGTTTGCGTGGCCCGCCGCTAGAGCCGTCGCCTCCATCAGGTTTTCCACCATCGGGCGGTTCCGGCGTATCTACAATCGGTTCGCCATCCCACTCGGGGTCGCTAAAGTTCCTGCTCGCACCAACGAAATCGTAAATCGTGAAGAAATACTTTCCGTCGAAAAGTCTTGTACCGCGACCGATAATCTGCTTGAATTCGATGATGTTGTTCACTGGCCGCATCAGCACGATGTTGCGGACGTTCTTGGCATCTACACCGGTCGAAAGCTTTTGCGATGTCGTGAGAATCGTGGGCAACAGTTTTTCGTTGTCCTGGAATGTCTTCAAATCGGCTTCACCCTTGTCGCCATCGTCACTGGTGACTCGCTTGCAGTAATTCACGTTGGGTTTGCGCGAATGCTGGTTTATCATGTCGCGAAGAATAGCGGCATGAGCCTGAGTCGCACCGAACACAATCGTTTTTTCGTCGGGATCAATCTGTTTCAGGAATTCTTCTACCCTAAATTCATCACGGTCGCGAATCTTGATGTTGCCATGATAAAAATCATCTTCGGTGTAAATCTTATTCGGATCTACTTCGCCGCTTTCCACATCGTCATCAGATTCATAAACATAAGTATCAATATTGCTAGAAGAAATCCGGACGCGGTATGGCGTCAAGAAGCCGTCTTCAATTCCCTGCTTCAGCGAATAGACATAGACGGGCTTTCCGAAATACTCGTAAGTATTGGCATTTTCCTTTTTCTTGGGAGTTGCCGTCAGGCCCAAGTGATACGCCCGTTGGAAATAATCGAGGATATCACGCCAGCGGCTTTCGTCATTGGCGGCACCGCGATGGCATTCATCGATGATGACAAGATCAAAAAAATCTTCGGGGTAATTTTCATAAACGAATTTTCCATTCAACGAGGTCATCATCGTCTGGAAAATACTGAAATAGATGCTCGGGCCCTTCGGCACCCCTTTTGCCTTGGCAATGGATTCCGGCGTAATGCGACACATGGCATTTTCGTCAAATTGTCCGAAATCATTGAGGGCCTGATTCGAGAGGATATTGCGGTCGGCAAGGAACAAGATGCGCGGCAAGCGTTCCGTTCCATCGACATTCCATTTCGCCTTGAAGATTTTCCAGCAGATTTGGAAGGCGATATAGGTTTTGCCCGTTCCCGTAGCAAGCGTGAGCAAGATACGGTCCTGCTTTCGGGAAATGGCATCCATGACGTTATTGACGGCGATTTCCTGATAGTAGCGGGGAGACTTGCCGCCATCCCTGTTGAACGGAACTGCATTCAGCTTGTCGCGGAGCGGATTGTTTTCAGGATAAAGTCGTTCCCAGAGTTCCTGCGGTGTCGGGAATGCATCGATAAAGCCTTCCTCACCCGTCTGCATGTCGATTGCCCAGATTTTATCGCCGTTGCAGGAATACGTGAAGCGGATGTTCATGCGTTCCGCATATTCCTTGGCTTGCGGCACACCCTCGCTTACATCGAGTTCATCCTTTTTCGCCTCGACAATGGCAATCTTGATTCCCTTATAAACCAGAAGGTAGTCGATTTTCTTGGGGTTGCGTTCAGCATGGCCGATTCGCCCCGGCGCAATCTCATAAGCGGACTGCTCCGTATAAATGGCGCTGTCCGGCGTCACTTCCCATAAGGCTTCTTTCAGCTTGGGGTCAATCTTCTTTCTTCTGGTATCGGACTCGTTCATAATCTAGTGGGCAGTGGTTAGAGGTTAGGGAACTTTATCAACTAGGTATTTTTCAAAGTCGGATGTCTATAATACACTTTGGAGACCAATTCATGCAGTTCCTTATTAACCGCCAAAGCCTTATCACTATCCTCTTCTATTTTATTCAGAATTGAAGACAGTTGTTCAGTCAGTTCAGCATTCGCCTGAACATTTACCGCAGCATTCACAAGAGACTCTCTAATATTTTTTCGGTTAGTTTCAATATCTTCTTCAATTTTTTTGATATACAGGAAGATTTCCTGAAATTCACCTTGAACATTTTTGATATTTTGTTGTTTATTTACTATAAAGAGCACTATGCCTATAACGACAGAGACCGCTAAGACAATAATAAGAATGGTTGTTCCTTCCATGATTGGTTTCTCCTTGGTTTGATGTTATTTTTCTTGATATAAATGTTTAATTGAAGGGTGATTTATGCATATCAATGCAATTTTTTGCGTCAGATTATCACAGCTGCATTCAACTTGATCAAAGAATTGTTCTTCATCCTTTATCACCTTGGGCAAAAGCGCATCGTTTGATACAGAACGAATTTTTATCATAAAATCAAGAAACTGCTTGCGATGTTCACGTTGAGTGATTTCTGCATAATTTTTTAATTCGGCTATTTTTTCAAGGATTCGATCGAAATCATCCTGAACTTTGTTGACTTTCCTAATGCCCCAAATACTCCATATAATGAATACGGCAAAAAGGATTAGGAATACATCTTCTATCTCCATATCAGTTACCTCCTTGGAAGGTTTGTTTGAGGATTGTTTTTTTGAGTTCGTCGCAGTTGGCGATGATTTGCTTGTAGTTCGCTTCGAGGCGCTTGACGTTTTCGGAAAGTTTATCTAGGCGAGCAACAATTTCTTTTTGGACGGAAAGAGGGGGAAGAGGAATTTGGAAAGATCTTAAGTAATCCAAACCAACAAAACGTTGGGTTGTTCCTTTAGCCTCTTGTTGCATTTTTTCAAGAATAAATGATGAATTAAGAATATACTGTAAAAATTTCGGATTAATCAATGTTGATTTTTTGAAAAGAGCAACATTTTTTATAGCATAACAAGGTTCTTCCGACACAAGGACCGCATTTCCAATTGTTCCTATCATAGCGAATAAAATATCACCAACACAAACTTTACTCCGCTTATTGATAGCCTCATAATCTTCTTTTGAGATATATTTCACATTATCAACATCAATCAAACCATTCTTCAAATTTTTTGAAGTAACTAAAGGATACCCCTCTTTATGGTATTTGGGAGAATCATGAGTTCCATCTCGGACATCACACACATCTCTCATTTTTTTCCATTCCCAGCCGGAGGGCAATTCTGCACAGGATTCTTCGCTACGCTCAGAATGACGTGATAGTGGGTTAAGTTCTTTTTCAAGGGTGGTTTCGAATAGTTCCTTGGCGTTTTTGAGGTTAGTTTCGGCGTTTGTTTTGAGCGTTTCTATTTTTGAGAATTCTTCGTCAAGGAATTTGACTATGCGTTTCTGTTCCGAAAGAGGGGGAATGGGAACTGACAATTCTTTTAATAATCTGTAATGACGGGCGTATCCTAAATTATCAAAGTTCACACTTTTTAGAAAATAGAAGAAAAAGTGAGCATTAAGATAATCTTTCGGGCATAAGATTTTCACACCATCTGCGCCAAGAACAAAATCAAAGTCAATATATTTCAAAACCTTTGTATGGTCTCCAAAAATTACAATCGGCTTTGTTACTTTGAACAAATCAATTCTATCGTTCCAATATCCAGAAATCAAACAATCTTCTTGTGACACAATAGGGAATTCGCCCTCTTGCAAGTAATCTTTGCTAGGGATTTTTGTCGTATACTTGACACGTTCTATACAATCTTCAAATTCTTTCCATTCCCATTTGCTCATAACATTCTCCGGTTGCTTAGACCCATTCGACTTTGTTTATCCCGGACTTGTTCCGGGACTCAGGGTGACACGTTGTTTAACGCTTTGGATTCTATCGCTACGCTCCAGAATGACAAAGTTCTCATATCGACAATTTGGCGAGGATTTTCCTGTTTTCTTCGTCTAAACTCTGCATTTCCTTGATGATGGTTTTGGCGTCGCGGAGTTCGACTTCGGTTTTCTTGTTGGGATTTTTCACCGAGAGATCATATGTTTCGGGGTTCAAATCCTTGACGTTCACGGTCCACGATTTTTCGCTGTCAGTCTTTTTCTTCTGCAACTTCACGAATTCCGCAAGGTCATCTTCGGTAAGCGGGTTCGTCTTGCCCAGGTTGCGGCCAAAGTCCGGCTGGTAGTACCAGATTTTTTCGGTGGGGCGCCCCTTTTCGAAGAAGAGCACCACGGTCTTTACGCCTGCTCCTGTAAACACGCCGCTTGGCAAATCGAGAATCGTGTGCAGGTCGCAGTTTTCCAGGAGTTCCTTGCGCAACATGACCGACGCGTTGTCGGTGTTCGAAAGGAAGGTGTTCTTGATGACGATGCCCGCGCGGCCGCCCGCCTTGAGCAGCTTGACAAAATACTGCATAAAGAGGTAGGCAGTTTCGCTTGTCTTGATGGGAAAATTCTGCTGGACCTCGGCGCGTTCCTTGCCACCGAAGGGCGGGTTCGCGATAATGACGTCTTTCCGCATTTTCTGTTCCACGTTCGCCATGTTTTCGGACAAGGTATTCGTGTGCAAAATGTTCGGGGCGTTCACGCCGTGCAAAATCATGTTCATGATGCCGATGATGTAAGCAAGGCCTTTTTTCTCTTGTCCATAGAAGGTTTTCTTCTGCAAGGTTTCCCTGTCGGCAACACTCTTGACTTTTTGCTTCATGTAGGCGTAGGCTTCGCAAAGGAACCCTGCACTTCCGCAAGCCGGGTCAAGCACGGTCTCGCCGATTTTCGGGTCGATGATGCGGACGATGGTGCGGATAAGCGGACGCGGCGTGTAGTATTCGCCCCCGTTACGGCCTGCGTTGCCCATCCTGCGGATTTTGTCTTCGTACAGGTGGCTCATCTCGTGCTTGTCTTCGCTACTCTGGAAACTCAGCGCGTCGGCATACCACAGGATTTCGCGGAGGTTGTAGCCGCTCGTTATTTTGTTGCGGAGTTCACCGAAGATTTCGCCAATCTTGTATTCCAGCGATTGCGGCGTGGTGGCGGTTTCCTTAAACTTTTTGAGGTAAGGGAACAGCTTGTTGTTCACGAAATCCGTGAGGTCGTCGCCGGTGAGAGCCTTGGCGTGGTCAGGTTCGCCATTCTTTGTTTTCGGGGCGGCCCAGGTGTTCCAGCGGAACTTCTTTTCGATAATCCGTTCGTAGGTTTCGCCCTTGAGTTCGGCTTCTTCTTCGCGCTCGGCTTCGAGGTTGTCCAAGTACTTGAGGAACAGGACCCACGAGGTCTGCTCCACGTAATCCAGTTCGTTGCTGCAACCACCCTCTTTCCAGAGGATGTCATCGATATTGTTAAAAGTCTGCTCAAACATAAGGGCCTCATTTGCTAGCCCTTATACTGGTGCATTCAACTGCAAGCAAAATTCCGCGGTCATTTCGGCAAGCTCAATGACCTTTATCTCGCCCGGCAACCACGCGTTCGCAAAAAAGAAAAAGCGTGGCGTCGAATGCACATACTGAAACCGAGGCTCTGGTAAACCTGTACCACAATAAGTACAAACGACCCACGCCCATTGCTGGACGTGAGTGTTCGCCTTACTCTCGTGATACATTGAAAATTTACCAGATTTTCGGTTTCGAGAATAAGAGCTAACTCAACGTTAAACTCGCGCCCCAAACCGTGAGGAATGGGGCTATGTCAGTGGGAAATATATATAAATATGCGAGAGATGGATTGCCACGGGTTCTACGAACCCTCGCAATGACGTGTATCAAGCCCGGAATGACGTGCGAGGCAAGAGCAGCAGAACCACTTGCGAGTTCTACTGCCGAGCCGAAGCGGTCATGCGCTTGCGCAATGACGAAAAAAAACGGTGACCCCGGCACAGTGGCCGGGGTGACAAATGGAGCGGGAATGACAAAAGCCCGGGGGTTTTAGGGGGCGGAGCCCCTTAGGCGAGGGGGTGCTGGAAGACTTGCCCTAGTTCGGTCTAGATCCTTCGACTACGAGCCTGCGGCTCTTCGCTCAGGATGACACGCTCATGGCTCCAGGGTGACAACAGGGCAAGGCTGCAAGCAGGGGGATTCTTCCCCCACCATCAAATCAATCAGTTATTCCTTTTGGGCTTTATTTTTACGATTTTATACCTGCGGGGCTTGAATTTTATTAGTTTTCGGGTATGGAACTTCGAGTTTTGCGGTATTTTCTGGAGGCAGCGCGGTTGGGGAATGTCTCGCGCGCGGCGGATAATCTTTGCGTGACGCAGCCGACGGTGAGTCGCCAGCTCAAGGAGTTGGAGGAGGAACTGGGCGAGAAGCTTTTCGAGCGCACGAACTATGCGATTCGGCTGACGCCTGCGGGTGAACTCTTGCGGGAGCGTGCGGAGGATATCCTTTCGATGGCCGACAGGACGGTGCAGGATTTCAAGTCGCTGAAGGAAGACGAGGTGGTGGGTGAAATCGCCATTGCCTGCGCGGAATCGCGGAACGTGAACTTTCTTTCGAAGTGCATCGCAATTCTCCGGGACGACTATCCGAAGATTAAGTACAACTTATATTCGGGCGACAGCGAGCGCGCCCTGGAAAAGCTGGACAAGGGCATTTTTGATTTCGCGGTGGTTGTAGATAACGTCGATTTGGAAAAGTACAACTGCCTTGCGGTGCGTTCGGTGGACCGCTGGGGCGTGGTGATGCGTCGTGACGACCCTTTGACCAGGCGGGATTTCATCGAGCCGAAGGACTTGCTCGACAAGCCGCTGCTGGCGTCGCGCCAGGCTATGGTGGCGGATTTGCCTAAATGGTTCGGCGACGATATTTCGAAGCTGAACGTGATTGTGGGGCTGGATCTTTCGTACAACGGTTCGGTGCTTGCCAAAGAGGGCACGGGCTACCTGCTCACTTTCGACGGCCTGGTGGATACGAGCCGCAGTTCGCGTCTGTGCTTCAGGCCGCTCATGCCCGAACTCACCACCAACATGTACATCATTTGGCGGCGGGGCCAGCAGTTCACGCGGGCGGGCGAACTTTTCCTCGACACGCTCCGGCACGTGCTGGGGGAATAAAAAGAAATTAGAGGATTATTCTCATGATTAAAATTGAAGGATACAGTACAAAGTATATCAACGACGCGATTGAAATCTGGAACGACATCGTCGAAGACGGAATCGCGTTCCCTCAGAAAGATGCGCTTGACCCGCAGACGGGTGACGCCTTTTTCAAGTCGCAGTCGTTCACGGGAATCGCTATCGATGCAGATTCCGGCGAAGTGGTCGGGCTGTACATTCTCCACCCGAACAATGTCGGGCGCTGCGGGCATATTTCGAATGCAAGCTATGCGGTCAAGAAGAACAAGCGTGGCCAGCATATCGGCGAATTTCTCGTGAAGGATTGCCTCGCAAAAGCTAAAGAAATCGGTTTCAGGATTTTGCAGTTCAATGCGGTTGTCGCGACAAACACATCAGCCTTAAAACTGTACAAAAAACTCGGTTTTACGCAGCTCGGCGTGATCCCCAAGGGATTTTTGCTCAAAAACGGGAGCTACGAGGACATCATCCCGCACTATATTGAAGTTTAAAACGATTATTTTCGGGAAGCGTTATGGACAATTGCCCAAAATTTATAGCAGACTATCCTGTAAACTCTGCGGAGTTTTTCACGGCGATAACTTACGCCACAACTGAACTGTACATTTCGATGCACGTTCTTGATCTAGAGGATAAAACCGCGTTCCCCATCAAGACTAACGAATTCATCGATAAGTTCATGAAATGCGGCAATACCCTACAAGAAAGTCTTACCAATATCATGGTAAATCTTGCATGTCCGGAAAGTGTTGAAACCATCAAGAATTTTACGATTCTTTCCACATTGCAGGAACGCCTGAAAGACACAAACGTTATTTCAGAAATTTTCCACGGAAAGATTCACGGTTGGAGCAAGGCGATTTTTGTCCGCATTGGCAACGAAAAGCCTCTACGTCGAGTCCTGTACCTTGTCGAAAACGTGAACGCGCAAATGACAAAGCTGGAACAAGAGAAAGAACTCTTGGAGCAGAACCGCAAACAGCAAAACATGATCAATGCGCTCATGAACGGATACGCCTCCGTTGCCAGTGTTGATTTTGTAACGGACAAGGTGGAAATTTTCCGCACAAGCGATCGAATCAAAAACGCAATTGGCCTCACGAAAGAACCGCCGACTTTCAAAATTCTTGTCGAAAGACTTCTCAATACGGCGGTTCTCAAAGAGGATCAGGATAGTATCCGAAATGTGGCTAACGAGTCGTACATTAAAGAATACTTGCAAGTTGGCAGTAGCCTGTCAAAAATATTCCACAACGAGCTCGGTCATTATGTTGAAATGAAGGTGGTACGAACCAGCGAAGAAACAACCGTATTCGGCTTCACCGACAAAACTAACGAAATCACGGAAATAAACGATAAAATCTACAAGGATTCATTGACTCAAGTGATGAACCGTAAGTATTTTGACGACAAACTAGCGTCACAAAATTGTCAAGCGGTTGTCATGGCGGACATCGACTTCTTCAAAGATGTGAATGACAATTACGGCCACCAGTGCGGTGATGCAGCCCTTGCCGCCGTGGCATCGATACTGAGTACATCTGTTCGAAACTTGGACCGCGTGGTACGTTACGGTGGTGATGAATTCTTGATCACGTTCAAGGGAATCAGCCACGAAGTGCTGAGAACCAGACTTGAACAGATGCGTGCCAAGGCAGAAAAAATCAAACTGCAAGATTACCCGGATGTAAAGTTAACCATGAGCTTTGGCGGAACATTCGGAGATGGAACCGTTTCGGACATGCTCTCGTTTGCCGACAAGGCGCTCTACATGTCCAAGAAAAAGCGGAACTGCGTTTCTTTAGTTCCGTTCGAGCAATAAAAAGTTTCTATATTTGGGCCAGTCAGTTCGAAATCCATCCTGACTATAAACAAAACTAGGAGCCCCCATGAAAAACGCCTTGCTGGTACTCTCCGGCGGAATGGACAGTACCACCCTCCTTTACGAACGCGCCGACGAAATCGCGCTCGCTGTTTCGTTCGATTATGGCAGCAACCATAACGACCAGGAAATTCCCTTTGCCAAGTACCACTGCGAAAAGCTCGGGATTCCGCACCTGACGATTCCCCTCAAGTTCATGCATGACTATTTCAAGTCATCGCTTTTAGAAGGCGCAGATGCAATTCCCGAAGGAAGTTACGACAGCGAAAACATGAAATCGACTGTAGTCCCCTTCCGTAACGGAATCATGCTTTCCGTAGCCGCAGGCCTTGCCGAAAGTCGCGACCTCACCAAGGTCATGATGGCAAATCACTTTGGCGACCACGCCATTTACCCAGACTGTCGCGAAGAATTCGTCAAGAATATGTCGGCGGCCATTGCGGCAGGCACTTACGCAAGCATTACTATAGACGCCCCTTACACCAATATTTCTAAAGCAGACATCGCCCGCAAGGGGAAAGCCCTCGGCATCGATTACAGCCAAACCTGGTCTTGCTACAAGGGCGGAAAAATCCATTGCGGCAAATGCGGCACCTGCCTCGAACGAAAAGAAGCCCTCGTCGAAGCGGGCATCGAAGACACCACGGAATATGGAGCGTAATATGTACAGGGTCATCAAACGCATGGAAATTTCGGGAGCGCACAAACTTTCGCTCCCCTACGAAAGCAAATGCCGCGGCCTGCATGGCCACAACTGGATTATTACGGTGTTCTGCCAGTCCGAAACGCTCGACGAAAACGGCATGGTCGTCGATTTTTCACGCATCAAGGAACTCGTTCACGGCAAGCTGGATCACCAGTTCTTAAACGACGTGATGGACGCTAACCCCACCGCCGAAAACATGGCCCGTTGGATTTGCGAACAAGTCCCCCACTGCTACAAGGTGCAGATCCAGGAAAGCGAAGGCAATCTCGTAGAATACGAGGTCTAGTCCATGAAAGTCTGCGAAATTTTTAGAAGCATCGAAGGCGAAGGCCTACGAACAGGGCTTCCTGCAGTATTCATAAGACTTCACGGTTGCAACTTGCGCTGTAGCTATTGCGATTCGATGTACGCCGTTGAAGGAGGCGACTACAAACAAATGAACGTCACGCAGGTTTTAGACGCCGTTAAAAAATTCAGCGGCATAACCCACGTAACGCTTACCGGCGGAGAGCCCCTGATTCACCAAAATGTAGAGGATTTGCTCAGCCAGCTAAGCGGCAACGGCTACCGAGTCAACATCGAAACCAACGGAACCGTCCCTTGCAAATGGCATTTTCCCGGTTTATTCTACACTATGGACTGGAAATGCAAAAGCAGCGGAATGTCCGTCAAGATGAAGATGGAAAACCTCGAAACACTCGGAAGCGAAGACGTCCTTAAATTTGTGGTAGGTACAATCGAAGACCTCGAAGAAACCGAAACCGTCGTCAAGAGCCTAGCAGAAAAAAAAGACGACATGCCGCATCTATTCGTTTCGCCCGTTTTCGGAAATTTATCCAACGAAGAAATCGTGAACTGGTTACTGAACAGCAACATCATGGTCAAAAACAACGTACGGTTTCAAGTCCAGTTACATAAAATAATCTGGGATCCTGAACGCCGCGGCGTCTGAGAACTGTCCTTCTCTCGGGGACCCCTCTATATTGAACACAGTGTTGCATATAGAAATATTTTCTATAAAGAATTGCAAAATATTGTGATTTTTTATAAAAAACTCAACTTTTGTTGCATAAAACTATTGACAAGGGGATAAAAAAGAGATATATTCTTGGCATAACAGGATGGAAAACAATGAAACCGATTATCGAATATTCAGACTTTCGCCAGTATCTGCTGGACTACTACGAGGAGCGTAAACGCATTTCCGCTTTCTCGTGGCGCGAATTCTCGAAAGTCGCAGGCTTCACCTCTTCTTCTTATATGAAGGTGGTGTGCGACGGAAAGAGCAAGCTCAGCAAGATTGGCGTGGAACGCGTTGCCGCGGCAATCGGACTCACAGGGTTTGAGCTCGACTATTTCCGCGCGATGGTCAAGTTCGGCCAGGCCGCAAACGAAGAAACCAAGAAGGCTGCCTACCGCGACATGCTCGCGATTGCGAAGGTGCATAAGGTGCGCGTGTTGGAAGGGGACTTGTTCGCCTATTACGACACTTGGCGTAACCCCATGATGCGTGAACTTGCCCCGCTGATGCCCGGCGCTACCCCGGGCGAGATGGCCAAGATGTGCTACGCCGAAACATCGGCTCAGGAAGTCCGCGAATCGCTTGATTTTTTGACTAGGACCGGGCTTCTCAAGAAAGAAAAGGACGGCGCTTTCAAGCAGTCCGAAACGTCTGTGAGCGGCACCCCTGATGCAACCAGGCTTGCACTCCGCGGAATGCACCGCCAGATGGCACAGCTTGCCGCTCCGGCTCTTGAGTTGCCAGCAACCGAACGCAACTTCAGCGGCGTCACCATGGGAGTGTCTCGCGAGAGCTATGACCGCATTGTCAAGGCGCTGGACGATTGCCGCCGACAGATTATCGCAATTGCCGCCGAAGACAAAGGCATCGAACAGGTTTACCGTTTGAATTTACAATTATTCCCGCTTACCAAAAGCATAAAGGAGAGCAAAAATGAAAAAGCTTAACATCTGCATTGCGGGCGCAGCAGCCCTTCTCTGCTTCAACTGCGGAGATTCCAATAGCGTAAACGTTTCGGGCACCTCCGAAGAACTGAACGAAGTCGCCGACAAGGGGTCTTCGAGTTCGGGCACACCCGGAGTAGAATCCTCTAGCAGCATCGGAGACCAAAACCAGAATTCATCGTCAAGCGGAGACGTTCATACTCCGCCGAGCAACAACGGTTCGCTGGATGCCTACCTGCAGCAATACGATCTGCAGGCCAAGTACCGCTTCGACAAGGCCGTGCTTGCATTCAACAAGAGCGAAATGGTCGTCAGGACTCCGGCTATAGAAGGCACCACAAATTCCACAGAATTTGATGGCGAGGGCGTCAGAAAGTTCGTACAGCAGAACATCGGCGCAATCGAGGCGCTGTTCCCGAAGGCTGCAGCCAAGTACACCGACCTGGTTGAAGCGACCAAGAACGGCACGAACGAATGCTCGCTTTACTCGTTCAACCTTTACGGTAACGAAAAGTATGCCGGCCATGTGCTGGAATATCTCTCCCCCGACACCATGAAGGTCGTGGATATCGTTGCCAAGAACTGTGAAGACAATACAAGCAACCAGATTGTTCGATTCCTGTTCAGCTACTGCGGCGACGTGAGCAAAGACCCAGTCATCGATCGTACCACGGCAACATCGGACATCGCCAAGGACAAGTGCCCCGCGACAAAGGCCGACGATGAATGGGTCAATGTGATTGATCCGAAGGATATTGTCACGAGTTCCTCTTCGGAAACGCCGAATTCGAGTTCCAGCAAGGAAATCGAAACCTGCATGCACATTTCCGATTACGACGGCATGACCGCTAGCGGTAACTGCGACAGCAACAAAGACACAAGCATCGTTATCGACTGCGTAACCGGCGAAGAAATGAAATGCGTCGAGAATTATTGGACGCGCATAAACGTCTGCCCTCCGGGCAGCGACTGCGACGGTGACGGAATCCCCGACGGCATTTATAGGCCCGACTTGGAACCCTGCGATACCGACACATTGCTCTATTTCTACGAACGACACTTCCAATGCGTAGAAGGCAAGTGGCAATACCTGCCGCCTCCAGACTCCGGCGACACCCGCGCCCAGGCAAGAAATGCGACTGTGGAACCTCGCCAGGGAATGGCCGTAACCCCGCGTGTCGTGATGGCAAGAAATGAAGACGGAACCATTTCCATTCGCGACGATGGTTACAATGCATCCAACAACTTTGTCATTGAAGCGGTTTACACCGAACTTTCTGGAGACACCATTATCGTAGACGTTATCTACCCTGACGGCGCAGATGTGAGTAGCTACCAGATAAGCGCACTCACGTTTACCGTCAGCAAAGTCTACACAAACGTAAAGTACTTAAAATACAAAGACAGCGATAAAGTCAAGGAAATCTACGAAGTAGACGAACTCCTCCCCTGCGCAAGCAGTTCAACTTGCCGGGAGTGCGGAGAAGGCCTCACATGCTAATCCGCTATATCTCTTAAAGCGAAGCAACAATTATTCTCCTAATCCAGCCCCGCATTTCATGCGGGGCTTTTTTGCAACTTTGTTTTACAATTTCAGTATGTTTTCCGTTTATTGAAAAACACAATCCGTAAATACAAGTTATCAAATCGCGTTTTTCTTCTTAAATACAGGCATTTTTGTCGGTTGGAACCCAAATTTAATTTTGGCACGCCTTTTGCAATAGGTTGGGCAAAACAAAAAACAAACCCTAACAAAGGATAGGAACATGAAGCTAGTTACAGCTTATATCCAACCCGAACGACTAAACCTCGTAAAGCAAGAACTTTACGAAAACAAGATCTACAAGATGTCTGTCACGAACGTGCTTGGCTGCGGGCAGCAGCGCGGTTACAACCAACGTTTCCGCGGCGTGGTGACTGAGGTTAATTTGCTCAAAAAGATCTGCTTGAAGATTGCTGTGAATGACGAATTCGTGCAGCCTTGCATCGACGCTATCATCAAAGGCGCACGCACAGGCGCCATCGGCGACGGCAAGATTTTTGTGACCGAACTCGAACAGTGCATCCGCATTCGCACCGGCGAAACCGGCCCGGAGGCAATTGGATAATTAGTAGGAAGTAGACAGTAGACGGTAGACAGTAAAATTTCACAATCAAATTTTCACTTTCTACTTCCAACTTCCTACTGCCTACTTGCTTAGTTAGCAAATTACAAACACAAAGGATTTTCACAATGAACGAAGCAGCAACTGTCGTACCTGTCAGCGACGCCATCTTTATGACAGAAAACATTTGGATCATGATTAGCGCCATGCTGGTGTTTATCATGGGCCTGGGCTTTGCCTGTGTCGAAGCGGGTCTTGTTCGCGCGAAATGCGCGGCCAACGTCGCTTTCAAAAACATCGCGGTTCCCGCCATAGGAATTACGATGTATGCCGCCATCGGCTTTGCCCTCATGTACCCCGGAACGTTCAACGCGATCTCCGGTGTACTTGGATTTGCCGGATTCGGTATCGGTGACTGGGCAGACCCCTCCAAGTTCACCGCCGCCTACAACGGCCACTTCACCCTCTTCACCGACTGGTTGTTCCAGGCGATGTTTGCAGCAACCGCGGCTACCATTGTTTCTGGCGCTGTCGCCGAACGTGTGAAGCTGAACTCCTTCCTCGTCTTCACTGTTGTCTACGTGGCTCTCGTCTACCCCATCGTGGGTAGCTGGACATGGGGCGGCGGCTGGCTTTCTACCATCGGCAAGGCCGGTTTCCATGACCTCGCAGGCTCTACGCTCGTCCACTCCGTAGGCGGCTGGGCAGCTCTCGCCGGTGTCATGATCCTTGGACCGCGTATCGGCAAGTATGTGAACGGCAAGGTGCACGCCATTCCGGCCCACAACATTCCGCTTGCTACCATCGGCGTGTTCATGCTGTGGTTCGGTTGGTGGGGATTCAACGCCGGTTCCGCACTCTCTGGCGACCCGAAGGCAACTAGCTGGATTTTGGTGACCACGA
Source organism: Fibrobacter sp. UWB15 (assembly GCF_900177705.1). Lineage (NCBI taxonomy): Bacteria > Pseudomonadati > Fibrobacterota > Fibrobacteria > Fibrobacterales > Fibrobacteraceae > Fibrobacter > Fibrobacter sp. UWB15. The sequence goes on along the minus strand of NZ_FXBA01000005.1, from coordinate 148,180 downwards.
ACCTCGCTGCCGTCGCAGGCATCATTACCGCAACGCTCACCAGCTGGATTGTTTCGAAGAAGCCGGACGCCACCATGGCCCTCAACGGATGCCTTGCCGGCCTCGTGGCAATCACTGCCGGTGCAGACGTTGTCACCCCGCTTTCTTCCTGGATTATCGGTGCCATCGCTGGTGTGCTCGTTGTCGGCGCAGTCTTCATGTTTGACCGCCTGCACTTGGATGACCCGGTCGGTGCACTCTCGGTTCACCTGGTGAACGGTGTGTGGGGTACGCTCGCTGTCGGTATCTTCGATATCACTGGCGACTACACCCTCGGCACTCAAGCCATCGGCGTGATCGCTTACGCGGTTCCCTGCTTCGGTGCTGCTAGCCTCATCTTCTACGCCATCAAGAAGACGATGGGACTGCGCGTTACCGAGCGTCAAGAACTCCGCGGCCTCGACCAAAGCGAACACGGACAAGAATCCTACAGTGGCTTCCAAATCTTCAGCAACATGTAATCCATACACTCTAGCAAAACGGATACATCAAACGACCCTGGCGTTTGCCAGGGCCGTTTTTTTTATAATAAAAAAGACCGCCAAAATCGACGGTCTCAAATCTATCCGATTTTGTGTTATCTCCGTGAGCAACAAACGCCTCGTATTAACGAGGCGTGGTTGCGAGAGCGAGGCGATATCACATTTTTATTTATGCGATAGAGCCGAGCGGTTATCTTAGGGCTTTGCGAGCAGAACGCATCAGGTTCTTCAGCTGCTTTTTATCGAGCTGCGGCACTTCGGCATCCTTCTGGGCGCGAGACTTGGGTGCGCAGTCTTCGCAAAGATGCTTAGTCACCGTTCCAAAGCTTGCCGCCCCGTTACTTACGCTCGTTTCCTTAAAGCGGTAAGGGCGAAGCAAAGCCTCCTTCTTGCACTTGTCGCAAATACCCATCTTGGGTTCTGCGGGTTCGCGCTTGCGTTCCTTCTTGGGAGCGTCACTGGTATCTTCCCAGGCCTTGCTCTGGGCTGCAATCTTGCGTGCGAAATGATCGTCTGTCAAGCTCATATTTACCTTCCTTTATTTTAATTCTCTTTTTATAAAGTCGTACAGGAACAGTGCCATAAACGTATTGCATATAGAAGTCGGGTTGCCCTCTTCGGTATAAAGGCTACGGCCGAACTTGCCGCGTTCCAGCTGTTTTTCCTTGAAGTCCGCCACATAGGCGGCAAAATCCAAAATTTTCACCCGTTTTTCATCTTTCTGCTGCAGTCCGCGAATGCAGTCGTTCAACGCCGTCAGCTGGGAGGGCGCCGCCGGGAACATGTCTTCGGGAATGGTCAAAAAATGAATGGGCACAAGCGTCTTGCTCAAGATTTCGTTCGCAAGCGTTTCGTAGGCGGTAAAGACGCCCATGTAGTCCTTGCCACCGCGCTTGAGTTCCTTGAGTCCAAGGCCAACTATAATCCGCCCCGCCTTTTTGCCGATAATGTCGGCCGAGGCTCGGTCATAAAGTTGCTGCAATGTCTGGGGGGCAGGCGCGTTTATAGAAAACTGGACAGGTCTGTTGGCTTCGCGACAGAGAAGTATTTCGGCAAAGCGGTTAGCAGCCTCGCCCTGTTCTCCCAAAAGTTCATCGCCTATAATCAGTATCCTGTTTTCCATTATATATATAATCTACACTCTTCCAGGCCGTTTGACCACAGAAATCGACCAAAAGCCCTCTTTTTTTTGCCTTTTTTTGACAATATGGCCATCGGCGACTAGGGCTCCAGGCACATTCTCGATAGGCGACCCTTCGTCCAGGTAGATTTCCAGTTCCGCCCCATCAGGGAGCCCTGACATCACCAGACGACTACGCATGGCATTGTTCGGACAAACGACCCCGCGTAGGTCCAACAGCGTCGGTACCCCACCTTTCAGGGTTTCCGGCAGGGGTTCCACCTTGGTCCTCTCACAAAAATCGGCAATTTCGGGGGCAAACCTCGCAGGCGAGTCCAACCACATTCCCAGGGGGTAGTCGGACAGATTCGCCGCTAGCACCCGGGCAAGAGCTTCTTCGGGGGCTATCGTAACTAAATTTTCACGTCTGTACCACTCCGAACAGGCGAACGAAATTAGCCTTCTGAGCGCAATTTCGAAGCCTGGATTCCCTTTTTGAGCGTCCATCCATTTTTCAAGTGCATGTTTTTCGTTTTTTACAGACATTTGGCACTTATATTTGATAAATTTTTCAATAAAATCTCTGCCACAATGTAGCAAACTTCCGTGCAGGTTTCTATATTTGGCCGCAAGTTCCGAATGGAGCAAAAGGTTTTACATATAGGTTATACGGTTTTATGGCAATCAGTACAATCCTACTCGACATCATGTTCGTTGTCTACGTTATCGCGGGCATCGGACTTGTCATTTACGGTTTTAGCTGTTACTATAGCATCTACCTGTTCTTGAAGAACAGCCGCACCACACGTCTTTCCGACCGCAAAAAGATTCTGCAGTTCTATCGCGAACATTCTATGGACGAGTTGCCGCAGGTTACCACCCAGCTTCCCGTCTTTAACGAAGCCAACTGTGTCGAACGCCTACTCGAAGCCGTTTGCGCTATCGACTACCCCAAGGATAAGCACGAAATTCAGGTTCTCGACGACTCTACCGACGAATGCTACGAAGTTGCCAAGAAGAAAGTTGCAGAACTCGCCGCCAAGGGTTACGACATCAAGCTGATCCACCGCACGAACCGCTCCGAATTCAAGGCTGGCGCCCTTAAAGAAGCAATGAAAGTGGCCAAGGGCGAATTCCTCGCCATTTTCGACGCCGACTTCGTCCCCGAGAAGGACTTCCTCCTGAAGACCATCCCCTACCTGGTGATGGACGATCAGATCGGTCTGGTCCAGGGGCGCTGGGGCCACTTGAACCGCACCGAATCCGGTCTTACGCTCGCTCAGTCTATCGGTATCGACGGCCACTTCGTGGTGGAACAGTCGGCACGCAGCTGGGGCAAGCTCTTCATGAACTTCAACGGTACCGCAGGCGTGTGGCGCAAGCAGGCCATCTACGGCGGTGGCGGCTGGGAAGGCGACACCCTGACCGAAGACATGGACCTTTCTTACCGTTCTCAGCTCGCCGGTTGGAAGATGAAGTTCGTGTTCGACGTGATCGTTCCGGCCGAACTCCCCAACGACATCAACGCCTTCAAGGCACAGCAGTTCCGCTGGGCAAAGGGTTCTATCCAGACCGCAATCAAGATTTTGCCGCGCGTGCTCAAGGCCAAGGTTCCTCTCCGTGTAAAGATTGGCGCCATCCTCCACACGACGCACTACTCCATTCACCCCTGCATGCTCTTTACCGCCCTCTGTGCATGGCCGCTGCTTGCCTTCTTTGAACCGGTCGCACACCTGCCGACCTGGGCCTACACTGTCGGTTTCAGCTTTATCTTCCTCGCCGCAATCGCACCTTCTGTTCTTTACTTTGTCGCACAGCGCTGCTCCGGCTACACCGGTTGGAAGATCCGCCTGCTCAGCCTCCCGATCCTCATGGCTCTTGGTGTCGGCATTGCAGTGAGCAACTCCCGCGCCGTGTTCTCTGCCATAATCGGTGCCAAGGGCAGCTTTGTCCGCACCCCGAAGAGCGGCGGCTCCAAAAAGAAGGCCAAGAGCCACTACGCCCAGAAGTTCCCGTGGCAGGCTGTTGTCGAACTCGGCGTCGGCATCTACTGCATCTTCGGTCTTTTGGAATACATCGGTGCGCAGAAGTTCATTATCGGACCGTTCCTCGCCCTCTATTCCGTCGGTTTCCTCTCGGTGAGCGTGCTATCCTTCATGCACTACATCGGAAACCTCTTCGAAATGCACAAGGCTCGCGCTGCTGAAAAGGCCGCAGCCAAGGCAGAAAAGGCTACCGCTTAATTCTAGCGCCAAAGCAATAAGGATTTATCCGCCGCAGTTCCTCAAGGATTGCGGCGGTTTCTTTTTGATAGTCGCCATAAAGGTGCAAGTAAAGATTGTGGTAGGCCCCGTAGACCTGGAGTGCCACAAGCGACAAAGTCGAAGCGGCCACGACTGCAACCAGGAGTTCTATCAGGGTAAAGCCTCTCACCGCACGCATCGCACAAGCCTCCGTAACGTCCCCACCTGGGTCCACGCGAGTGGTTTGACACCGTGCACCACCTTCAGAGTAACATTCACCCCATTTATGGTAAAAGATGAATCTAGGCAGGGCGGCGGAGTCAAAATGAACGACTCCATAAATTGAACATCCGCAAGGACCGCATTCGCATGTTGGCGCTCAAGCGCTCGAACGCGATTGAAGCCATCCAAATACCGCCCGAACACGACGGCACCCGCCACAAGAACGGCAAGCGCCACGCAGACCTCCATCAAGGTGAATCCCCCATCCGCAGAATACCCGGCTTTCATTGCAGCCTCCACTCAAAGGGTTTCAAGTCACCGTCAATAAAGTCGGGAATCAGGATGGAATCTAGTTTCAAATCTAGCGGTAGGTCCGCCGATTCTGCAGCTGTCACAAAAGAAGGATACCGCATTTGTGCCTTGCCCACCCCAGTCGGGAAGGCAACCTCGTGCCGGGCAATGGCTATGCCCGAGAATTCCACGCCTCGAGAAATCTCGATGCGGTCTTCGCTAAAGGCCTCCAGCCACTTGATTTTGACAGAGCCCCGCAGAAGCGATCCGCGCAAGTAAATAGGCCCTCGGGCATACACACGAAGCGAATCGACATCTGCACTTCCGCGCACATCGATTGAACCGTCTGCAATAAAGCGACCGGAGAACGCCTGCGCAGCTGAATTTTCGCCACCATCCAAATCCAGCAACAAGTCCCCCTCTTGAACCCAAAGCGCCTGCGGAAAGTCACGCCCGAAATAGCGGCGGTTTCCCGACTTGGTTTCTAATGCGAGCGGCGGACGTACCATGGTGATTTCACGATTCAGTTGCTGTTTGAAGCCCTCATAAATTTCATGCCGAAGCTTGGGCGACTTGAGCATGTTGCAGGCGCTGTCGCAAGCAACACCCGCAAGCACCTGAAGGCGCGACGACGCCTCGCCCGTCGGCGCAGGCAAATTCACCGACAATTGCGCCCACGGGCCAAGCCGCGAGCGTTCAACACTCGGAAGAGCCACATTCCAAGGTTCACCTTCGAAAAAAAGTTCCGGAAAACCTTCCAGGTAAGCAAGGAGGGCCGATTCCGCATCATAAATTTGCTGTTGCATTTGGGCACGCCGCAATGCCACACGCTGCAGGCCTCCCGGCATTTGCAAAAGCGACGTCAGCAAGAGCGTCACCGCCAAAAGGATGCCTAAAACTAGAGGCAAGACCGCGCCCCGCTTACCCATGCCATAATCAAGGTCCATGCGCCCCCACCTTCTTTACGACAGTAGAATCGCCGCATGCCAATGTAATTTGATCGCGTCCGACCGTCCGAACTTCAAACAAGCCCAAGGAATCTCCAGCCGAGATTTCCTTGGACTCCCCCGCCATCGCGACGACCGCAATCTCTTCGCCCACGACACCTTTCAAAAAGACCTCTGGCAGCAGGCAAATCGGCTTACGCACCCGCGGAGCACTCGATTCCGGCAGTTCTACGACAGCATTCCAATCCGGCGAAACCTCCAGCATCGAGATTTCCGGCACCGATAATTCCGGTGGCACAACATCTGCCACATTCGACTGCAAATCGCTTTTCAATTTCGCGCCAAGCTCCCCAAATTTACCAAGCAACATGGCGAGCGCAAGAATCAATAGCCAACAAGTCTTGCACCCAAGTATTGCGCTGACGAATTCCGCGAAACCCTTCGCCGCATTTACTTCGGGCTTGCGCAAATCACGGCCGCGCCAAAAGGAATCTCGCGAGGCCCGATTGAATAACGCCTGCGAAGAAAAATCTTGCGAAATAATTCCTTGCGTAAAGTCGCCTTGCAGAGCTATTTCTTGAAAATGCTCCACCCGCGAAAACAGCGCATCGCTTTCCAAAAAACGCCGGAACCGAGACAAGGCCAATTCCAATTTTGCATGACCCCCTACAAAATCTTCGGACCAGTGGCAAAGGCGGCCTTCAAAGAATACAAGCACGAACAGCCGACCTTCGGCATGAGCGTAGCACAAGTAATTGCCGGCGTTATCGCTTTCGTGCAACTTGCGAATCGCTTGGTCTGCCGCCGCCGAAAGCCAAATCTGTTCGGGCAACACTCGCCGGCTGATTTTTTCAAACGTTATTTTTTCAAATGTTCTTTTTTCAACGGGCTTTTCGACAAGCGCCACCAGGAAACGGGATCGCCTTCCCTCCGACGAATTGAAGGAGACCAAATGCCAAATCCGGTAAAATCCTCCACATTCCTGCAGGCGGCGGCTCGTGCGCGGAAATTCCATTTCAAACATGCGTTCCAATTCCGCCTGCGCCGGGATTTCATCAAAGGTCGTCATGCATTCCCAAGTCAAGAGTTTCGCCTCCATCGGAATTGCCCCCGTGTACCGCAAACGCAATAACAAACCAGCCATATTCAAAATCATAGTCCCGCCTTTTCTACATGCGGCGTGATGAATATGGCAAGTTCATTTTCTTCTTCCTCTTCGGAGGTGTAGCTGAACAAACGCCCAAGCAAAGGAATACTCCCGAGAAACGGCACCGCCGAGCGAACCTCTGATTTACTCTTGCGAATCAGGCCGCCCAGGCAAAGCGTTTCGCCATCGGCAAGCACCACCATCGTCTTCAAGTTTCGGGTACTAATGTCGCGCGGGCCATCGCCGGAGCTGCGCCCGGCCGACTTGATTTCGGGAGAAACTTCTAAGGTGATTCTCCCCTCTTGCGTCACCGAGGGCGTGAGTTCCAACGAAATGCCATCGTTGAACGAGCGGTAATCTGTAATCGGGTAACCATCGGCAGACACTTGGCTCACCAAGTAGTAGACGGTATTTGTTACATTGAGTTCCGCCTTATTGCCGTTGAGCGTAGTCAAGCGCGGGCGCGCGAGGACCTCGGCCTGATTGTTTTCTTCGAGCGAGGCGAGCTCCAGTTCAAAGCGGTCGGGCAAGAGCCCGATTTTACCGAAAGCGCCCGCCGCCGAAAAATCCTTGCCCATAAAATCGAAGTAGCCTCGCGCGCCAAGATCGCGTTCCGCGGTCTTACGCGTGGCACCGCTATGCAGCCCGATTTCAAAGCCACGCCCGCGCTTGAATTCCACCACGATGCAAGAGAGCGTCACCTGCAGCGCCGGAATATCAATCTGCTTGAGCAAATCCACCGCCATCTGGATTTCAAAATGCGAACCGCCCAACAAGAGCGCATTCTGTTCCTTGATTTCGGTCGCCACGAAGTTCGGGCTGGGCGCAAACTTGCCCAAGTACGCAAGCGCACGTTCGCTATGGACATGCCGCAGCGGGTAGAGCTTACTCGCCGAAAGCGCCTTGTGCGTGCCACCCTCGCTCACGTACAAAGTCTTGCCCTCAAGCGCAAAGCTGTAACGACGTCCCTTAAACAGCGACTCAATCAAGCATTCAAGCGTCACCGCATGCAATTTAAGCCGCATGCTTTCGCGAATGTCGCCGTACAGTGCCAAGTTCAATTCCGCAACTTCCGCAAGTACATTCAGCGCCTGCGCCAAATCGCCATCGTTCACCTCGGCGCTGTACAAGTCGCCGTCCTTGTAAATCCGGATTTTATCGCTCGCTTCGCTTGATGCCTTACCCGCAGAACTCAACCGCGGGCTTTCCACCCGCAAGATTGCGCCTTCACGCCAAACCCGAAAACCATGTACAGACATTATAGAGCGAAATGCCGCCTCGGCCGGCATGGAGCGAAGCTCGCCCGTAATACGGCCTTCAAGCCCGGGTGACGCCAGAATGTTCAGGCCGGAATTCAGGGCAAACTCGCGCACGAATTCGCCCACTTCCTTATCCTTGACCGACAGCGTTACAAGCGTGTCGCGCAGGGAAAACTCATGCTCGCCGCGAACACTCGCCCGCCGCACATGGAACACGGATTCCTGCTGCACCAGTTCAAGCCCGTGAGCGGAACACAGCGCGGTCAAGGCATCCAGTACGCCCACGCCGTCCAAGTGAAACGTCACCTTCAAATCGAGGGCGTCATCCACCAACACGGGGGTTTTGTACGCAAGCGAAATCAGGCGCACCACCTCGGCGATAGGCGTATCCACGAAATCCAGTGTCACCGGTTTTTCGGCGCGCTCGACGACATGCGTTTTAGCGCGCTCGACAGCCTGCACGGGCGCGAAACAGAATAAAGCCCACAGCAAAACAGGGGCAAATAGCAATTTATGGGGCAAAAATCCCTCGGGAACGGCAATAACCCTGCCCGGGATATAAAAAAGATTCCCTATTTGGCGAATCAGTGTCAATATACAAAAAAAACGGCTCAAAGCACAATTAGGCCCAAGAATTCCTATTTGGAGTTGTCAGCCTTTATGCATTTTTGTAGATTTATGCATAGAAAAACTTAAACCCGTTTTTTCAGCGCTTGGGAATGCTCAAAAACGCGACATTCTTTTTGGTGCCGAAAACATCAAGGAGCCTACATGGCACATTATCTCTTTACTTCTGAATCCGTATCCAAAGGACACCCGGACAAAGTCTGCGACCAGATTTCGGACGCCATCCTCGACGCCTGCCTTGCGCAGGACCCGAACAGCCGCGTCGCTTGCGAAACGCTCGTGAACACGGGCCTCGTTGTGATTTCCGGTGAAATCACCACCAAGGCTGTCATCGACTACCAGCAGATTGCCCGCAAGACCATCAAGGGCATCGGCTACGTGAATCCGGAACTCGCCTTCGACTACAAGGGCTGCTCCGTGCTCGTCGCTATGGACAAGCAGTCTCCGGACATCGCCCAGGGCGTGGACGCCAAGGCAGCCGACGGTAAGGAAGACGACAAGCAGGGTGCCGGTGACCAGGGCATGATGTTCGGCTACGCCGTAAAGGAAACCAAGGAACTGATGCCGCTCCCGATTAGCCTCGCCCACAAGCTCATGGAAGAAATCCAAAACCTCCGCGAAAAGGGCAAAATCAAGTGGTTGCGCCCCGACGCCAAGTCCCAGGTGACTGTGGAATATGACGAAAACGACAAGCCCGTACGCGTGGACACGGTCGTGATTTCTACCCAGCACGACGAATTCGTGAACGGCAAGGAACTCAAGCATTCGACCATCGAAAAGGAAATCATCGAAAAGCTCATCAAGAAGGTGATTCCGGCCAAGTTGCTCGACAAGAAGACCCGTTACCTCGTGAACCCGACCGGCAAGTTCGTGGTCGGTGGCCCGCACGGTGACTGCGGCCTCACCGGTCGTAAGATTATCGTCGACACCTACGGCGGCATGGGCCGTCACGGTGGTGGCGCCTTCAGCGGCAAGGACCCCTCCAAGGTCGACCGCAGCGCCGCCTACGCCGCTCGCTACGTGGCAAAGAACATCGTCGCCGCAGACCTCGCCTACCGTTGCGAAGTACAGCTCGCCTACGCTATCGGTTACAGCAAGCCGGTTTCCGTACTCGTGAACACCTTCGGCACGGGCAAGATCAGCGACCGCGAAATCGAAGCAATCGTTTCCAAGACCTTCGACCTTTCTCCGGCCGGCATCGTGAAGATGCTCGACCTGAAGAAGCCGGGCTACCAGGCAACTGCCGCGCTTGGCCACTTCGGCCGTACCGGCGCACGCTTCACCTGGGAAAAGACCGATAAGGCTGCAACACTGAAGAAACTCGCTAAAATCTAAGCGGCATCTTTCCAAAAATTGAGGCTCGTCAAATGACGAGCCTTTTTCACATAATTCGGTTGCGCGATTATCGTTTGCGCACCTTAAAGCCTACTTCTTCTTTTTAGCCGGAGCCTTTTTCTTCTTGTCCTTCATTTCGACGCGGCGGCTTCCGGAACGCAGGCGTTCCCACGGGCCAAAGCTCGAAATTGAAAAGAAGAATACGTAGAACCAGACGGCATACGCCACGAACTGAAGTACTCCATAAATCCAGTTCGGGGTACCCATATCATACGTAACGGCGGCAATGAGCAACAGGGCACCCACAAGTACCGGCACCAGCAACTGCTTGGCAGCCTTCACCAAGGCGCCTGCCTGCGGCACGCCAGCCGCCAAATGCTTGCCCGCCACCACGGCAAAAGCCATTGCACAAGCGAAGGCGAATGCAGAATGTGCGCCCCACACCAGACTTGCCGAGGCATCGAACTTCGAAGAGACAATCTCGAGGATTCCGCTCAGGAACAGCCAAGAAAGCGCAAACGGGAACAGCGCACAAGCGACCGAAAGTTTCACGAAAATGAACATGACAATCGCTACCAATGCAAAGATTCCAAACATCGGAAGCGGCATGCTTTCGGCACCGCCAAGTACATATAAGCCCGCAAACGAAAGAAGCATCGCTACCACCGAGGCAACACCCGCGCGGACTCCGCCAAACACGATAAACATCACGACGCAGGCGATACTTGCCACGCCAAGGTAACGGGCAGATTCCCACAAGGCTTTTGCACCTTCCGTTTCGGCAAGCCACATTCCAAACGCTTCAGAAGAGCCAATCGGGAGCGAAACAATTTCTTGCCAACCTGTAGCTACAAACGAGACCGTCGCAATCACCATGACCACAAGCGCGATCAAACGAAAACGCAACATCCATTCCAAAAAAGTCTGAACTTTACCAGGCTTTTCACGCAAATCCATAATTACCTCGAAATCAATAGTTTCTGTTTTTTAGTCCAAGTTTTCTTTCCGAAATCACCGCTAGCGGCCACGGTGCTGCGTACCACGTAGTGGTACAAGCCATTAGCAAGGGGTCGGCCGTGATTGTCGCGGCCATTCCAATGCGTCACGCCCGAAACAGCATCTTTAATCACTTTCACCAGTTTGCCATTCTGGTTGTAGATAAAGATGTCAACCTTCGACGTTCTGTTATCGGGAGTCAAATTCTTGAAGTAGAAGGTCGTTCCTTTTTTGCCCATCGGGTTCGGCACGTTGAACACATCGGCAAGACCTGATTCCATGTCGTCCGTAATTTCAACATTCAAAGTCTTAGTCGCCACATTATCCAAGACGTCCTTTGCAAACACCTTGAAAACGTATTTGCCAGCAGGATACTGTTCCGAAGTAAAGTTCATGCGAAGTTTCGCTCGCTTCGAAGTCTGTTCCAAATAAGGCCACGGGTGGAACGGATCCTGCACGCCCTCGATTTCAAAGGCAATGCCTTCATCAGCATGTTCTCTGTAGTCGATAGCGGTAGAATCTTCGATAATCACCTGCAGGCAAGCCGGAGACTGCAACTTGACCGTTTCTCCGTCAGCATAATTCGTCGTTACGCCACCATAACAGGGCTGCAACTGAATCGTCGGAGGCAACGTATCGTTCAGCGAGTCTGCAAAATCCGAAATTCCACTAATGACCAGGTTCCTGATCCAAGAACGACCGACAGAGCTTTCGTTCGTAGAATAGGCCCAAGCACTGAATTCCGCCGTCGTATCGCCTATGGAAATCTTGCGGGGAGTCACAAAACTCGTAGCGAATTTGCCACCCTTCACCGGAATTTTTTCAGAATAAACCAGCCCCCCATCATAGAACACATCGAGGGAATCATCATTCACTTCTAGAGACATTCTCTTGAACACGCGGCCTTCTCGCAATACCAAATCGATATAGCCGTCGTTCATGCCCTCTACTGTACCGGACAAAGTCATTCGATCCAAGCCCTTGATTGAATCAAGAGGCGTATCCAGCAATATCTTGAAATCACTGCTGGGCATATGAATCACCGGTTCACCCAAAAGTACATAACGTTCATTGTTGTAACGTTGCCTTTCGTAATCCATGCCAACAGACCGTTTCGTCTTAAGAACAGCCATGCCAATGGTTTCTCCATTTTCCATCAAGGCGTTCATCAAGAGACTCTTTCCGAAATTGAAATTATAATCGGCAAAGGTTTCGCGAGTTGCACCAATAGAGACAATAGATCCCGCATTAGGAGTCACAAGGAATTCTTCGGATAGCGAACGACTTGTACCTTCATCAAAACGTCCGACCGTGCAAGAGAAGGATCCCAAAATGGTATAACGGCCCTTATTCGAAAGCTTGGGAATGTAGCTCGGCTTCAAAAGGCCTTCGCTAGCCCAATCCGTCTTGGAACCGTGTCCAAAGTATGTCGTAAACAGGGCTCCCTGATTCAAGATATTGATAAAGTCATCTGCAGCGGCCTTCTTCTGGCTTGACGCATCTTCCGGATAATCAAGCAAGTAAATTTTCTTGAAATTCCAACGTTCCTGTTTAGAATCAGCCATTTCATCAAGTGCCTTCACAACGGATTCCTGGTACCACGTATGCCTCGTCAAATCGTCCATGCCACTATTTCGAGCGTCATCGGCCGCATGCAACAAGGTGGTGCGCCAATCCGAATAATCCATGACACCTTTCTTTTCGTAATCTTTCGCCTTTTCGATATAGTTGGCAAATTCCGTCACCGAAGAAATCGGAAGTCTACCTACCGCGACATCCAAATCGTAACGGCCGTACATTACCGCTTCTCCGGAATCGAGTACGCCAAAGAAATCTTCAACCACACCGTCTTCTTTTTCAAAAGGCGGGAAATAAGAGGTCGACAACTTGCTGTCAAAGCCGCGATAGTCAAAATTTCCTGCCCCCACAAGCAAAACATAGCGGAAGTTCGGGCATACAGAATAAACGTAAGAGATGTAGTTACGGACTGCCACCGGCGAGACGCGTCCACCCGTATAGCGGTCGTAAATATCTTCAAGAACCACTACCGAAGTCGGGATCGGTTTCACAGAAGATTCGTCATTGCGGAATTCAGCCAAAGCCTTTGCCGGCTCCAGGAATTCAGTAGGAGAGATAATCAGGTATTCCAGTTTTGAATTGGGTTTCGACAGATCCTTCAAAACACCATCGCCATAATCAGGAATGCCTTCGACCTTCAGTCCCGAACGGTACACATTTTCGCGGACAGCCAAATACCTTACATCTTCGCCAACAGGAATGCTATCCTTCGCCACCGTTCCCGATGCAGTCAAGAACCCGACGGGCTTCAAGTTCACGAATCTCAGAACCTGCGTCTGCGCCGGAACAGGAACATTGACAACACCCGAAACAGCACCGCCAGGCAAAAGCCATTCCGCGGAATCGACTACAGGATTCCACTGGTAGGCAACTGTAAAACCATCAAAGCGGTCATATTGTCTGTCGTTAGGCAACATTTCCAGGACATACTGGTTTCCCTGCGACAAAAGTCCCGGATTATCAAAGCGGAAATTACCACCCGGAATAAGTTCCATTTCATAGAGTTCTGCACGAAGTCCATTCACTTCCAATGCAAAAACGATGGATTCCATGCGGCGTTTATAACTGTCAGCCGAAAGCGTCAGGCTTGCTACCTGATCGTAGGCCTGGAGCGCCGAGTTCGCCCACAGGGAACGATGCGGGAAATAACTCGTAGCCACATACTGCTTGCCGCCCTCCACCATGCCAGGCAAATCAACAATTTCCCTGATTTCGTCATTGGAGAACGTGATGAGATCCGTTTCCTTACGGGAATGCCATTTCCAGAACCATTCCTTACCCGTCGCCTTTTCCCAGTCCAGTTCCTTTCCAAAATAAGTATCACGCAAGAGAGCGTCTTTTTCGGCACGGGCATAGCGCAACCAAGCGATATCTTTTCCATTAGCCGAAGGCGCTGCAACCTTTTGACTCAAGCGGAGTCCCTTGCCGGAATTTTTATAACCGAACAGGAATTTCTGATAGAAGGAATACGGGGAATAGGAATGGTAATAATCCATTTTCCCGTTCACGAACATGGGGTCTTCGCGGTCACAGCGTTTCCAAAATCCGCTGCCATAGCCGACAAAGATAATGGAGTCACCGTCATTAAAAATGCCGTCGGGAGTACTGCCTCCAGGAGTATGGTCGCGGACTTCGATGGGGATTTCAAAAATCTGATTCGGTATACGATCTTCTGTACCGGGACCAACATCTGCCAAGGTATCGGGCGATGCACCGTAAAGACAAATTCTTTCTACGGGAATACCATCGATGGCGTTTTGACGCTGCCACACCAGAAGCGAATTGCGAATAGCACTAAAAGGAACTGCATACAGGCCATCTTCGCTGAAAGAGGCCATGCTCCGATCGCCCTTGTCACCCACCTGAAGTCTAGCCAAGAACGAAACATCGCTCAAGCCACCGTCAGCTTCTTTGCGCAAAGCCTTCATGGACTTGGCCCTAGACGTTCCGAAACGGGACGCCGCAATAGGGTTGCCCACCTTGGATAAGGCTCGCTTCCCCGGATTGACACCATTTACGGAACCGTTGAACTGGACGTTCAAGCGGAAATTCTTGCGGAGGGAAACCGAGGAACCATTCCTGACATAAAGAGGTACGCGAATATCGGTTATCCAGAGTCCATCACGCAAGACCGGTTCAGAAACATTCACCGGCAAAATGCGTAACGAATCCGAGGCACCACCAGGGCCCCCCTTACAAAGAGACCTTCCCAGGGGAACCATTTTGGAATCGGTCACAGAAACAGAAGGTTTCTGGTTCGACGGAAGAGCGACATGGTAATAGCGGAAAGGAACCGCATTGCCATCCAGGTAGGCCGCGTTTTCAGGCAAAAAAACTCCGCCACGGTCGTTCCCATCCAAGCATTCATGAATACTGGATTCAATAACATTATCGTCCAAGACAAATCGGCTCTTGGAATCTTCGACCACGCGGGCAAAAGAACAAATTGCCCCCAAGGCCACAAATAGAGTTATAAGTACATTGGGCTTCACGCTACTAAAATAGCAAATAGCGGGAGCCTAGATTTATCATTTAGCGCCGAATTTCCAATTCCGAATAGCCATTTCCGTTCGTGCGGAATTCAATGGTTTCTCCGGCTGCCGTAGTAGCCTTAAAAAGCGTGAAAAACGAGGGGGCTACACCACGTACAAGAATCGCCTCCAACTCGGAACGTTTCAGCATCCATTTAGAATTCCAGGCAGGCATGTACCAATGCCACGGCTGCCAATTGAACACACCACGAACAGATTGCACAAAAGCCCGGAGCATCAACGAATACTCGTACTTGAAATAGTCTTCGTAGTCCGTCAGAATCGAAGCCTTTTCGTCAAGGGTTCTCGAGGCATAGTCTTTTACCATGTAAAGGGGTTCTTCCCCTTTCTTGTCGTAAGAAAACACCATCCCCGACGAAAGCAATTTCACCTTCAAGTTGTCCTTGTCGCGGTGAACATATTCCGTTTCAGAAATTTGTCTGTAATCCCTAAGAACTACCTCGGGGCGAAGAACCGCATTGATCGCCAACGGTTCCGGTTTTGCATCAAGTGACTGCAGTTCGTAAAAGAGGATTGTCTCGCCGTTCCCCTTAGGCAGAAGTACCGCCACCAAAGGCTTTGCGCGTTCCGTAATCACCCACACCATTTCGGGCTTGTTCGTCCCCTTCAGCATAGGGTCCAGAATTCCCATCAGCGACGGATCCTTGACGCCGTTCACGTCCCATTCCATCCAGGTTCCCGTACCGCCTACGGAATCGAGCGTTGCAAAAAGGCGCTCGCCGCTAAACGGTTTCTTGGATTCGACTGCACCTACGACCTTTGCAGAACCGGCCGTATAAGGTTTACTTTTGGGAGCAGCCCACAAGCAAACCGCCGACATCAAAAAGACAACGAAAAACTTAAAATGTTTCATCCGCATTGATTAGAACCCAATCGGTTCACAGAGAGAATCGTCCAATCTAGAATAGGTCATGTGGTATTCACGGTCCAGCCAGTAGAGGGCCAGTTTCTTGTTGGTCCAGCTCTTCTTGACGGCCGTCGCTTCAATACCCTTGGTAATCAGAGGCACCGTTTCGACCAAGTCCAGCTTCCAGGACTTATCGTCCCATTCAAAAATCATGATCGGCACTTCGGGGCTCTGTTCAAGTCCGATGCTTCCACGGTCATTCTTGATTTTCATGGGACCAAGTTTCAACTTGGTAAAGTTATGCATAATTCCCGCTTTTGACATATAGAGCCAAAGCATGCGGTCTTCGGGAACCTGCCACAGGTGTTCGCGTTCGTAAAGGCGGTAAAGCAAAATCGAATAGATTTCGTAGAATTGGCAAGTATCCAAATCTTCGGGTCTATACGTTCTCGCATGATTTTCCAACGTATCGAGCCAATATTCCGAAGAATCGGTCAGCATGGCATAAAGGTCGTCGGCAGGCGTATCTTCGTGAATCGCGTTCAGGAGATTCTGGAACATCGATTCAAGCATGGCCTGTTTGTCGTACTCGCGGTGTCCCACCTTTTCGTTCTTGATTTCTGCGGATTCGCCAAGAGTGGCATCCACCAGGGATTCGTTGCGCGGATCGTTCGTATCTTTTGCATTCGAAGAACCCGCACAAGCCCAAAAGAAAACACTCACCCCTACTGCAAGGGCCATAACAATTGTATTTTTAAGAGTATGCATCGCGATACCTATTTAAAAATGACGTTGGACGAACTGCTCCGCGCTTGCACCCTCAAGGGTTTTCAAGGGTCGGGTCCCGGCGGTCAGCACCGCAACAAGACCAACACGGGCGTTCTGCTCGGTTTACGGGATTTCAATTTAGAAATCAAATCGTGCGAAGGCAGGAGCGCTCACGAAAACAAGGTCCATGCGCTACACCGAATGCAAATGGCACTCGCCCTGCAGGTTCGCGAAGCCCCTGCAAACCCCGAAATGCCCTTCCCGGGGAGTAACGGGCACCTGCAACCGAGCAATGCGCTGTTCCCGTTGTTCGTTGCCCACGTTTTCGACATCATGGCGACCAAGAACGGCGACACCAAGGCAGCCGCGGCGGCCTTCAACCTGACGCCTAGTGCACTCGTAAAAATCTTAAGGCAAGACAAAGCCTGTGCCACAAAGCTGCAAGGAAACCGAAAACAAAACGGACAAAAGGCACTAAAGCTCTAAATTTTGAACCGTTTTTTCAATTTTAGCGTGTTAATAAATAGGACCACTCAACCAAATGGAGGTATTATGAGTCCTATTAAAACAAAACACGCAACCATGGCCACATCGATCCTTTGCGCACTCGCGCTCTGGAACTGTGGCAGTGAACCCCACGAAACAAACGCCATCATCAGTGGAGCAGAACACGCTTCCGTTGCACTCAGGCTGCAATACAGCACACCCCCGCTGCTTGACAGCCTGGTACTAGACTGCTACGGAGCGGACACGCTGCACTATGTACGTTCCGCCGACAGCGCCCTTTTTAACATGGATCTGTTCCCTAGCGACAACTGGTCCTTCAAGGCTAAAATCTATGCCAACGGGGCCCTAATGCAGGTCGGTGAACTGTCGACCAAACTCGAAGCGGGTTCCTCCGAGACCCTTTCTATCCAGATGCACCCTATCGTAGGATTCGTGCTTGTGGAAGTCCCCACGGGACTAAAAAACGAAAGCGGCATCGCGAGCGGCACCATGATACTCTCTTCGGAAAGCGACCGCTACGAAATTCCTATGGCGGAATCCACCGGGAAAATCTACTTCAAAAGCGATATGCTCAAGCTCGGCGTTGAATATGACGTGCAGATTTTCCTGTACGATTCTGACGGGAACGCCATCTACAGCCTAAGCGACAAGTTCCTGCTTACCGAAGACAGCCCGGTGCCAGACCTCACGCTGAACTCGTTGCGAAGCCAGGTGGCCCTAGCGATCAAGACCGCAGAGGAGCGTTACGTCGAAATCACGTTGCCCCTTCGAGCCGGATTCCGAAAGCCGCAAGTCGACGACCTGCTGATTACGGAATATTTTGCAGCCCCAAACGCAAAGGACAGTTCGCAGTTCGAATTCGTTGAAATCTACAACGGAACCATCGACACCTTGCTTCTGGACGACTGCGTCTTAGGTATCACCAGCTCCAACGTCCTCAAGCGCTACGCACTCACCGTAAGTGAAATCCTGCCGGGAGCAGCCCTCGTCTTGGGAGATGCAATCTCCGAAAGGACACCTGCAACCTACGTCAACACCGACGGCTGGAGCGACATGACCAACAGCAAAGGGAGCATCGTCTTGCAATGCGACGGAATCACTCTGGATTCCCTGTACTATGCAAGCGCCCCCGACTCGGTGCACACTAATGTAGTTCCCGCCCTGGGTAGCGGCAAATACAATCAAAGTGGCCAACTCATCGTCGACCACTGGAAAGTGCGTTCGGATTCCTCGGCATGGTGCCTTGCGGCCCCCACTCCGGGCGAACTGAATTTATGTAATTAAGCGTGAATCTGCGTATTAGCGCGTTCAACGTCAAACAGCCTGCGCAGTAATTCTGTGCGGGCTGGATCGCGTTCTTCAGCAAGAGTCAGCGGACCCATGTTCAGGGCCACCAGAATGGAGCCCGGATAGTTGTTTGCGCTCTTGATGAAGTCGCTAGAAGAAACGCCTTCGGTGTAGAAGTCGACAACGAAAGTATCCCAGTCGTCATTTTCGAGCTGTTCCTGGGCTTCGGCCTCGGTTTTTACAGCCTTGATGGTTGCTCCCACCAGAAGGTCGGTCAGCACGGTCAGGCAAGCGTCGCGATGGGAATCGTCTTCTTCCCAAATCAGGATACGGCGGTCGCTATAGTCGCGAACCTGGGGGGTCTGGGCAAGGGAGTCCTCGGAATCGAACTTCTCGAGGGCGGCTTCGTCCATTTCTTCATCGTCAAAATTGTCGAGTTCTTTTGCCATAGTAGCCCAAATATAGTAAACTTGCCCCCAAAACATTGCCATAATCGGCTAGAATTTCTAAATTTGCGCGCAAAAATAAACGTCAATCAAAAGAGCCATTATGGATACATCTAAAATCAGAAACGTCGCCATTATCGCCCACGTTGACCACGGTAAAACCACCCTGGTGGACCAGCTCCTCAAGCAGTGCGGAACATTCCACGAAAACGAGGAAGTCAACGAACGCGTGATGGATAGCGACAACCTGGAACGCGAACGCGGCATCACCATCCTTTCCAAGAACACGAGCGTCATGTACAAGGGCTATCGCGTGAACATCGTCGATACCCCGGGGCACGCCGACTTCGGTGGCCAGGTGGAACGCGTGCTCGGCACGGTGGACGGCGTGATTCTGGTGGTGGACGCCTTCGAAG
Source organism: Fibrobacter sp. UWB15 (assembly GCF_900177705.1). Classification (NCBI taxonomy): domain Bacteria; kingdom Pseudomonadati; phylum Fibrobacterota; class Fibrobacteria; order Fibrobacterales; family Fibrobacteraceae; genus Fibrobacter; species Fibrobacter sp. UWB15. The sequence goes on along the minus strand of NZ_FXBA01000005.1, from coordinate 129,071 downwards.
GCCCCATGGCTCAGACCCGCTTTGTGACCCAGAAGGCCCTTGAAATGGGACTTATTCCTATCGTCGTCGTGAACAAGATCGACCGCGACGGCTGCAACCCGCACGCCGCTCTTGACAAGGTGTTCGACCTGTTCTGCGAACTCGACGCCAACGAACAGCAGCTGGACTTCGACAAGGTGTTCGGTTCTGGCCGTAAGGGCATCTGCAAGGCCGAAATGGAAGACCCGGATGGCGACTTCCACATTTTGATGGACAAGATTATCGAACGCATCCCGGCCCCGAAGGGCGATCCGGCAGCAGAACCGCTTCTGCAGATTGCATCGCTTGAATACTCGGGCTTCCTCGGCCGCTTGGCCGTGGGCCGCGTGCAGCAGGGTACCTTCAAGCCGAACATGACCGTTGCCCAGGCTACGAGCGACGGCAAGGTGAAGAACATCCGTATCCAGAAGATTCTGCGCTACGAAGGCCTGACCCCACAGCCGATCGAAGAAGCGGGTCCGGGCGACATCATCTTGATTGCCGGTCTCGACAACTTCGACATCGGTGATACCCTTTCTTCTACGAACAATCCGGTGCACCTCCCCCGCATCCACATTGACCCGCCGACCATCTCTATGCTCTTCACCGTGAACACCTCGCCCCTGGCCGGTAAGTACGGTGGAAAGTTCATGACGGGTAACCAGCTCCAGGAACGTCTGGAACGCGCCCACATGGCCGACCCCGCCCTCCTCGTCGAAAAGGTCGACGGCGCCTCCACCTTCAAGGTGTCCGGCCGTGGCATTCTCCACTTGACCATCCTCGTCGAAAACATGCGTCGTGAACTCTATGAATTCACCATCGGTTCTCCGCAGGTGATCTTCAAGACCGACGAAAACGGCAAGCTCCTCGAACCGATCGAAGAATTCAAGGTCGAAGTGCCGAACGAATTCAGCGGCGCCTGCATCCAGGAAATCAACACCCGTAAGGGCGAAATGGTCAACATGACCACCGACGAAAACGACCGCGTGACTCTCGAATACCTGGTGCCCTCCCGTGGCCTTATCGGAATACGCCCGAAGCTGTTGTCCCTTTCCAAGGGTTACGCCGTCAGCCAGTCCATCTTCAAGGACTACGAACCGTACAAGGGCGAAATTCCGGCCCGCGTGAACGGCGTGCTCATCGCGAAGGAACCGGGCGAAGCCGCAAGCTATGCACTTTCCAACCTGGAAGACCGCGGTTACCTCATCATCGGACCGGGTGCCGAAGTTTATCCGGGCATGATCGTGGGTGAACACAACCGCGACGTCGACATCATCGTGAACGTCACGAAGGGTAAGCACCTTACCAACATGCGTTCCAAGTCTGCCGACGACATGATCCAGCTGACTCCGTACCGCCGCCTGACTCTGGAAGAATGCGTCACCTTCATCAACGAAGACGAATGCATCGAAGTCACGCCGGAAGTGCTGCGCCTCCGCAAGACCGAGCTCGACCCGATCAAGCGTAAGCAGCTCTCCAAGCGCCCGGCCGAAGAAGACTAAACGACCGGACTGGCTAAAACCAGCAAAATCCTTACTCTGGAGCCAGTCCTCTCGCAACCGCCCCTAGTTAATACCAGGGGCTTTGTTGCTCACAGAGACCGCAATTGTCATCCTGAGCGAAGTCGATATACGAAACTAGACTCTTTAGTGTCTTAGTTGAGTTAGGTTCGAAGGAGCAGGATCTAAAAGCATTAAAAGCCCCGCACTGCGGGGCTTTTTCTTATGCAAAAGAGGGATGTTTACACCAAGAACCCGAGCCTTCCTTCACCGCTTTCCAGGTATTCGTTCATGTACTGCTTGGCGATTTCGCAGGCGGTAGGAACGTCCTTACCGAGGGCGACGTTTGCAAGGATTGCAGAACTGAGCACGCAGCCGGTGCCGTGCTTGCCTTTGCCGGGGAGCCGCGGGCTAATAAACTTGAACTGTTCTTCATTATACCACAAGGTATCGATCGATTCCTTGCCGCGGGCATGGCCACCCTTCAGGAGTACGGCAAAGTCGCGGCCCATCTTGATTTGTCCGCGGGATTCCGCAAGCCCCAGACCCAAGTAGGCAAATTCATCTTGGTTCGGCGTCACCAAGTCAATAGACTTCATAATCGGCAAGAATTTTTCGGCATCGCGCATAAAGTGAAAACCCGCCGAAGCACTTGCAATCGGGTCCCACACGATGAATGCATACGGCGACTTTTCACGGACAAATTCCACAATGCGCTTTAAGGTGCGGGCCTTTTCCACAAGCCCGATTTTCACGTACTTAAACTTATGCTTTTTAAAAAGCGTTTCAAGTTGCGCCTCGATGCGGTCCCAAATGACCCAGCCTGGCGCCACGAATTCTTCTTCGTTCTGTTGCGTGAGCGCCGTGCAGACCGCCTGGCCGTACACGCCAAAATGCGCCATCGTCTTGATGTCCGAGATAAAGCCCGCCCCGGCAGAGCCGTCAAAGCCCGCTACCGTCAAAGCGTGAATCAATTTTTCACCCATACCCTATCCTTTTTATACGAACGCGTAATACCCGATCAAGCCGGCCGTCACTAGGCAAATCAGCACCACCGCAGGCAATATCGGACGACGCATCGACTTCGCGCCCAAGAAAAACACCAAGCCACCCTTCGTGATTGTATTGGCGAGGCTAGCAAACAACAGCGCCAGCACCAACTCACGCACGGCAAGGCCCGATTTCAGATTCATATCAATAACCGAGAACGCCACCGCATCCATTTCGGCAGCACCGCCCAAAAAACTGCAAGCGAGCAGCGCTCCCGACCCTAGGTAAACGCGAGCCGCATTGGCCACGAACATCACACAAGTAAAGATGACGCCGAACTTGATTGCTGGCAAAAGCTTAAAGGGGTTCGTAAAATCAGCCGATTTCTGCTGGTGATTGCGGAATTCCTTCACCTTAAGGTAAAGCGCATAACCCAGCGCCGGCACTACCGGTAACAGCAACGGTAACGCCAGGGGCCCGGCCAAGGAACTACTCAGAAACACGCAAATCAAATAAAGGCGCACATACATCACCGCCCAGCTCAGCACAATGCCAAGCGTAAAGTCCGACGCGTAAGCCTCGTTTTCGCGGCTTCGCCCCGCCAAATTAAGCGTAAGCGCCGTACTGCTGGCAAGGCCACCAAGCAAGCCCGTAAGCCAAATTCCTTTGCCCGGCCCCACAAGCTTGATCAAACCATAGCCCACAAAACCGATGCCCGAAATGAACACCACAAAAATCCAGATTGACCGCGGATTCAAGACTTCAAGTCCCGGCGGGCCGTAAGAATTATTTGGGAGGAACGGCAACACCAGCGCCGTAATCACCGCAAATTTAACGATGGCGATAATGTCTTCTTTTGAAAGACGCTGGGCAAACGTATGCAACTGTTCCTTCGCCGAAAGTACCCAAAGCATCACCACCACCACAATGCAAGATTCCAGCAGGCGACCGTACCAAGAAATGGCGCCCAGCAAATACACCACAAGGACAGCAATGTTTGTGGTTATACCGTCATTACTCACCACCGGTTGCCCTTCTTTGGGGCGACGCCCCATGGCATAAGACAAATGAGACGCCACAAGCAAAAGTCCAACAACGACAAAACCCGTCACAAAGGGTGCAACACCATTCATCAAATCCGAAAGCATAGCCGTCATGGCACCCGCTAGGCCCACTAGCGTAAACGAGCGGACACCAGCCGGATGCCGATCCGACTTGTCCATATACGTATGCTCGCGCTGCAGCCCAATAATCAGGCCTATGCCAATGGCAGCCGCTAAACGGTAAAACACGTTAAAGTCTAGCATGTCTTTAATATATATTAAAGACACAAGACAAGGGCCGAATGGCGAAAGAAAATATCAAAAAATTATTCTTTACGCGCCGATTTTGACTTCATGGATGATTTCATAGCGTACATGCGTTCATCCGCCAAATGGTAGACTTTTTCGGCATCTATGCGTTGTTCTTCTGCGACGCTAAAAGAATACTCCAAAAATTCATGTTTGAAGGCGGTACCATAGGCAACTTCCAGTGGAATTGGCAATTTGGCGCTACATTCTCTTTGAAGTTCCGTCATTTTTTTGACAGCGCTCTTCACATCAGCCACATGTTCACTGCGAACAATAGCCAAAAATTCATCACCGCCTACACGAATGGTCGTTCCAACGCCCTTAAAAGCTTCCTTGAAAACTTCTGCAAAAGCTTTAATGAACCGGTCGCCTTCGTTATGGCCGTACTTGTCATTCACAGCCTTAAGGCCATTCATGTCAATACTCACAAAGGCGTAGTCGCCAAAACTCTTATCTAAAATATCAAAAATCTGCTGGCACTTGGCACGGTTGAAAAGCCCCGTCAAAGCATCCAGATAAGCCATCGTAGCGAGTGCCCCCTTTTCGGCGCGGTCTTCCAGAATATATACCAAATAAACGACATAGCTTTGTACAAGCGACAGCACAAAGCCAAGCGTACCCAACGGAATCCAGGACGATCCCAGCAAAGGTATATCAGCAGCAAGATGACGAGCAAAATTATAGCGAAGCATGTCCGCCACCACCATCACCACAAAGAACAAGACGCCGCGAGAAAGAATCTTTCCGGATTCGTCCATTTTTTTGTTGTAGAGAATACCGGAATAAACAAAGTATACCAATCCGAAAAATACAACCACATGGAAGAATACCAGCATTTGAGGGTAGAAGAACAAACCTGAAAAATGAAGGACCGATGTGACAACCAGATAAACCACCTCATAGACTACCAGAATTTTCATCACCAAAGTCTTGGATCGATTGAGTCGCATCCGGTGCATGTTCCAAAGCAGCAACGTAAATGGAATCGGAGAAAAATAGAGGCAAATATATTCAAGGGTCGTATTGAGAGTCAAATTATACGACACAATCTGGATCAGTTTCGTATAGCACATCGTCCAAGTGCCAAACGTAAACGACAGGAATCCGATCATCAACAGACGGAAATAATTGACTCCGTAAATCCGCATGACCGCACCAATCAAAACCGCAAATACGCCAAAAAGAATAAGGAATATTCCAATGACAAGCGCAAAAATATGGTGCGAGGAATAATCACTTGTAGCGTATTCTTCAGGTAAAAGTTCATATGCCGAGAAAGTGATTTTTCGATTGTTCACTTTTTCGATAAGAACTACTTTTAACTTTTGAAGTTCACCGTGATTCAAGTGGACGAGGTGAAAGCCGCATCCCGGGAACACTTTATCTTTACCATACTCATACACGCTTTTGCCATTTTCAAAAACCTCGACAGCGCTGTGCACCGTCCGGAATCTAAAAATTGAATGCGCAAGCAGGTTGGCCGGAATTTCGCCTTCCAATATTAAAGAATCGCCACTCCGGAGTCTTTTGGGGAACGTGTAATTCACCAAAGATTCGACTTCGGTCTTTTCGCCCTTATATGTAACGGTCCAACCTTTATCAAGACGGACATGTTGCGGAGCTACGCCATTGGAACGGACCGCAAACAAAAAAACGACAAACAACAAAAGCAACACTGCAGCCGAAACTGACGTCACCCACAAATATTGCTTATGAATTTTTTCCGGTTCTACCAATTAACGCTCCCAGACTTCAAATGTTGTCGGATAATCATTCTTTTCATCGGCTTCGAAACGTTCTTCGCTCACCTTATGCCAGCCGTCGCCCCATTCCGGGAACAGCACATCGCCTTCGACATCAGCTAGCACACGAGTCACATAAAGCTTTTGTACCAAAGGCATGGCTTCGCGGTAAACCGCCGCGCCGCCAATGATAAAGCATTCTGTTTCATGGGCGGCGCGAGCGTTCTCAATCGCCTGAGAAAGATTATTGCAAACAATGCAGCCTGGAGCTTCAAATGCCACATTCCGAGTCAGCACATAATTGGTGCGGTTCGGAAGCGGGCGTCCAATATCATCGTAATTCTTGCGGCCAAGCACAATAGAATGGCCCGTAGTAATCGCCTTGAACCGTTTGAGGTCCGCCGACAAATGCCACGGTAAATGGCCATCGCGACCGATTACATTATTCTGAGAAATTGCGACAATTGCAGAAATCAGCATCTCTTTGCCTCCCCTTCACTTATACCGCAATCGGCGCTTTAATTGTCGGCCACGGGTCGTAATCGACCAGTTCAAAGTCTTCGAACTTGAATTCAAAAAGATCCTTCACTGCCGGATTTAACTTCATGGTCGGCAACTTGCGCGGCGTGCGCGTCAGCTGTTCGCGCGCCTGTTCAAAATGGTTCGAATACAGGTGCGTATCACCCAAGGTATGAATAAATTCGCCCGGTTCGTAGTCGCAAACCTGAGCAAGCATCAAAGTCAAAAGCGCATAAGAAGCGATATTGAACGGAACCCCGAGGAATGTATCGGCACTACGCTGGTACAGCTGGCAGCTGAGCTTACGCTTGCCCGAAGCACCTACACCGCCCACATAGAACTGGAACAGACAGTGGCAGGGCGGCAAGGCCATTTTATCCACTTCGGCCACATTCCAAGCGCACACCAGGTGACGGCGGGAATCGGGATTGTTCTTGAGGCTGTTAACCAAATTCTGAATCTGGTCGATATGGCCTCCATCAGGGGTAGGCCAGCTACGCCACTGGTGACCATAAACGGGGCCCAGGTCGCCGTTTTCGTCAGCCCATTCGTCCCAAATAGTCACCTTGTTGTCGTGCAGATACTTGATGTTCGTATCGCCCTTCAAGAACCACAGCAGTTCATGAATAATCGAGCGCAAGTGCAGCTTTTTAGTCGTCAGGCAAGGGAATCCCTTGGACAAATCATAACGGCACTGGCGGCCAAAAACAGAGCGAGTTCCCGTACCCGTACGGTCAGAACGGTCAACTCCGTTTTCCAAAATATCCTTGAGCAGGTCTAGGTATTGTTGCATGTTTCTAATTTAATAAAAAAAGTAGGAAGTAGGAAGTTGGAAGTAGGAAGTTTACAGTGACTAGTCGTTGAAGGGTCTTAATTGCGGCAAAGTCGCCTAACCATCCCTGTCTACTGCCTACTGTTTACTGTCTACTTCTCCAAATATCTCCACGCGCTTGTACTGTTTCACCTTTTTGTCTTCGGTAACGGCATTCTGCAACAGATACTTGTTCAGCGCCTGCAGAATCAGGTCCTGAGTATGTTTCGGAACAGGCTTCTTGCCGAGACGGGCTTTCTGCACCATCTTGTGGTTCAAATTGGCTGGGAGCATTTCCACGAGGTCATGGTTCGAAGCATTGAGAGACTGGAGAATTTCGTCGAGTTTGGTCATAGAGGAGTAGGAAGTTAGAAGTAGACAGTAGGAAGTAGGAAGAGATTTTTGATTAAGATAGAAAAAGTCCCCGGCGGTATGCCAGGGACTTTATTCAAAGGTTAGCGAAGATTACTGAACCAAGTTGCTTTCGCACTGGGTACCGTCGTTATCCGGCGTTACGAAGTGCATTTCGATACGGCGGTTCATTTCGCGGCCTTCGGCGGTGCTGTTGTCATCCACCGGGCAGCTGGAACCCATACCGATAGCCTTGATGCGATCCTTCTTGACGCCCGCCTTGGTGAGCACCTTCATCACTTCCTTAGCGCGGTTTTCGGAAAGCTTCTGGTTGGTCTTTTCCTTACCCACGTTGTCGGTGTGCCCCTGGATCACGATCTTCAGATCCTTGTAACTGTCTTCGTTCACGAGCTTCTTAGCCACGTTCTGGAGGATCTTCTTGGCGTTGGATTCCAAGGTAGCCTTGCCGCTCTTGAAGGTCACGCCATCGAGCTTTTCGACAGCCTTCTTCGGGCAGCCATGGCCGTCGTCACCCGGTTCATCCGGGCAGCGGTCGATACCGGTACAGACGCTTTCGAATTCCTTCTGGAGCTTCTTGGTTGCAACCCATTCAGAGCAGACGCCGTCCTTATCCGGGTCCGGATCGTCTTCAATCGGGCAACCCTTGTTCCATTCAGGACCGGCTTCGAGTTCGCAACGGTCGTAGCCACGGCACATTTCAGCGAACTGGTCAAGCATCTTCTGCTTGGTCACCCACGGAGAGCAGAGGGAGTCGCCATCCGGGTCCGGGCTTTCCATCGGGCAGCCCTGGGCAAAGGCTTCACCGGCTTCAGTCGGGCACTTGTCGACGCCTGCGCAGATACCGTCATACTGGTCGAGCATATTCTTTTCGGTCACCCAAGGATCGCAGAGGCCGTCCTTGTCGGTATCCGGGTTGCCAAGCGGGCAGCCTTCGTTAGTAGCCGGGCCGAGTTCGGTCGGGCACTTGTCGATACCCTTACAAGACTTGTCAATGAACCATTCCTTAGCCATTGCTTCGTCTTCAGCAGCCTTTTCGAAGTAGAAGCCCATCTTCTTTTCGGTCACCCACGGGTCGCAGAGGCCGTCGTTATCGGCATCCGGATCATCCCATGCGCAACCCTTGTTGGCAGCAGAACCGGCTTCACCCGGGCACATATCGTAACCCTTACAGATGTCGGCGAATTCATTCATGACGCCTTCGTCAGTCACCCACGGAGAGCAGAGACCGTCACCATCCGGGTCCGGCTGCTTGGTCGGGCAACCGTTGAATGCCGGAGAACCAGCCTGGGCCGGGCAATCATCAATGCCTTCGCAGACGCTAGCAAATTTCTTGGTCATCTTCTTCTGAGAAACCCATGCATCGCAAACGCCATCACCGTCAGCATCCGGATTATCGAGCGGGCAACCATCGTCACCTTCGCCAGCTTCGTTCGGGCACTGGTCAACGCCTTCGCAAACATCAACAAATTCAGATTCGAAGCCCTTTTCGGCAACCCAGGCATCGCAAACGCCATCTTCGTCAGCATCCGGATTACCCAGCGGGCAACCCTGATTCAAACGGTGGCCGATATCGTCCGGGCACTTGTCTTCGTCATCCGTAACACCATCGCCGTCGCGGTCCTGAGCCAAGAGGAAGCCGCTCCAAGTAATACCGCCGTAAACGGTGTACTGCGGGTTCACGCGAATGCGGTCGGCACGAACTGCATCAGCTTCGACGTAGGTCGTCATGTATCCATCGGTGGCAGGATCTTTAACCATGGCACCATTTTCCATAGCCCAAGCTTCGGCAATGGCGCCAGAACGGTTGCCGTCTCTCAGGACTTCAACACCGGACAGGTACTTGTCAGCTCCGATGTAATAAGAAGCACCCAAGTGAATATCGACGCCCACCGGCAGGTGGAACACCAAGGCGCCTGTCAATTGCTTCATGTCAAGTTTGCCATCGCCATTGGCGGTGCACAGGCTACCCAAGCAGTATTCATAGTCATCCAGCTGGATATCCCAGTAGAATTCTGCAAAGAGGGACATGAATTCGAGGAAATAAATTTCAGCGGCTGCACTCATGAACGGAAGGGACTGGTAATCCGAATTCATCGCATAGCGATAACCGCCGTTCAAGTGGAGCAAGAACGGGAATCCATCACCGCCGTCCAGCTTGCTCACATCCATCGTCACGGCAAGGCCACCCTTAATGGTAGTCACCTTGTTTCCGAAGGGGTAAGCAATGCCGTTCTTCTTGTTGATGTATTCCGGTTCACGAATCCACAAGCCCTGCTTGGTCGTATTGGCCGTACCGGCAGTCACGCCTCCGAACACGGCAATATCGAAGACCTGGTCTTCGGGGAGCGGGAAACGAATCTTGACATCACCCTTCAGGTTGCCAACATAGCCAACCTTCGTGTTAGAAATATCGCCCTTCCCATTGATATCTTCTGCGGTGAACTGATCGTAGTAAACCGGCAAAGTAACACCGATATCGAAGTAATGCCAAATACCGATGGCAAAACCGATATATGCCGATCCGCCCAAGAAATCGCCTACCTCGGCATCTCTTTGTTGAGCAAACAAGCCTCCGTCGACATAAGACTCACGCAAAGCTGCGCCGTCATCACTGTTCGGGAACATGTCATTATTGAATGTCATATCGCCCAAAAGGGTAAACACTAGTTTGGAATGGCCAAGGGACTGAGCAGATTGGGTCTTATTCACACCCACAAAGCCTTCCTTGTTGATTGTCTGGGGATGTCCAGCAAAGGCGGAAGCCGCCAAAGCAAGGGCAAGACCCATAGCTACCTTATTCATAGCATCTCCTTATAAAGGGCGACTACCAAACAAAGCCACCCGATTTAACTAATGTAAATATAACTTATTAGTCCCAAAAACAACCCAAAAACGTGCATTTTTTTTGAAATTTAATGAATATCACACAACGGACGAATTGTAATATTTTTATAAGAAGTTGTTCTAGGCTGGGCTAAACGTCTTTTCGAACATTCCGGGATCCATGCGGCAGATACTGGTAAGCCCTCCCTTCCCCACAATGACATGGTCCAGAACGGGTATCTGGAGGATTCTTCCCGAAGCACAGAGCACCCGCGTAATGGCCAAATCTTCCGAACTGGGTTCCAGCGAACCCGAAGGGTGATTATGGGCAAAAACCACTGAAACGGCACGGTCTTCAATCGCTTTGGCAAAAGCTTCCCTTGGGTGTACAGGAGTCTTGTTGACAAGACCCGTCGTAATTTCATGCACCCGGATGACGCAATTGACCGAATTCAGGGTCACCACAACCAAATGCTCCTGTTCCTCGTATTTCAAAAACGAAAGCCTTGTCATCAAGTCCTCCGGAGCCATTATCGGACTCGACTTGGAACTCAGAATATAACGGCCCGAAAGTTCAAGACATGCCAGAATCTGGGCCGACTTTACCTTGCCAAGGCCCCTGATTTCGCGGATTTTATCTAACGTAGGCACCTGGGTTTGGTCCGAAAGAAAATCCGCCAATTGGCGCGAAAGTTCAAAGACATTGCAATCCTGGTTTCCGCTGCCAAGAATCAAGGCGAGCAATTCTTCGTTCGTGAGGGCGGACGCCCCATATTTTTCGATTTTTTCGCGGGGCAAGATAATCCGAGCCGATTTGTCGCAAAACATCATTTGATTAGGGTTCATAAAACAACCTTTTGTAAGAGGGTTCTACTTTATATACGTCAAAATTGAAAAAACGGTTCAAAATAGCCCCTTTGTTCTCCCCTGCACTTTTTCTATTTTTGGTTTAAATCACTTGAACGGAAGGTCTCTTATGGAATTAGGCAAATACAACCGCGCCCGGGTAGAGGAAATCATGCCCCAAGGTTACTACCTGGAACTTGAAACCGGCGGGCGCGTGCTGCTCCCCGGCAAAAAAGAAGAATTCAGCCTCACAGAAGGTGAAATCCTGGACGTATTTGTCTACATGGATTCCGAAGACCGCCCCATCGCCACTCTCGACAAACCTTACGCTACCGTCGGCGAATTTGCCGTACTCGAAGTCAAGGACGTGAACCGCATTGGCGCCTTTTTGGATTGGGGTCTGAACAAGGACTTGTTCCTCCCCTACAAGCAGCAACTCGGTGAACTGAGGCGCGGCGACCGCTGCGTCGTGTACATTCTCGAAGACGACAAGAGCAACCGCATTGTGGCCACCGAAAAAATCAAGAGCTTTTTGGACCCCGACACCTCGGAACTGCACCTGGGTCAAAAAGTCCAGCTCGCCGCCTACGAAGTCACCCGCGACCACATCGATTTTCTGGTAGATTACCGCTACACAGGCCGCCTCATGGTCACACAGGGTACGCCGCGCATTTACATCGGCGACACCATGGCAGGCTATATCCAGCGCTTTACCGAAGACGGCAAGATTACCCTGAATCTCACTCCGGTAGGTTACAAGGGAATCATGAAGAGCGAAAGCCCCGCCGCCATTATGCAAAAGCTCGAAGAAGCAGGCGGTTTCTTACCTTACGGCGACCACAGCGATCCCGAAGAAATTCGCCGTGAATTCGGCATGTCCAAGAAGACTTTCAAGAAAATTCTGGGAACGCTCTTCCGCGAAGGAAAGATTCTTCTTTCCGACGAAGGCTTCCGTAAAAATTAGTTGGCAGTAGGCAGAATGCAGTTGGCAGATTGCATTACTAAGTTCTGCAAACTACTTCACTTCCACTTCGACTTCGTTGTCGTTTAGCACGCGAAGTTCGATACGGCGGTTCTTTCGGCGGCCTTCTTCGGTCGCATTCGAAGCCTTGGGCTGGCTGGAGCCGTAACCGCTTGCCGAAAGGTGCCCGCGGTCAACACCGTGTTCGACCATGTAAAGGAATACCGTATAGGCTCGCTGTTCCGAGAGAGTCTGGTTAAAGGCATCGCCCCCTTCGGAGCTGGTATGGCCTTGGATTTCAATGTGAGCCAGGGGATTCTTCAATATTCCTGCCACCGCCTTGTCCAGAATTTCTATGGACTCCGGTTCGAGTTCCGCGCTGCCCGCCTTGAAGTTTACGCCCTTCAATTCTACACGGGTATCATCGAACACCACCGTAATGCCACCCGTACTTGCCGTCGGCGACACATAAGGAGACGTTCCGCAATCAAACGGTCCTGTAACGCTTTCGCAGTAAATCGTATAAGTTTCTTCGCGGGGAATGTGGAACGTGACTTCGCCTTCTGCATCCGTAGTCACGGTCAGTCTCTTATTGGGATCGTTCTGCCCCACAAAAGTCAGTTTTTTATGGGCCTGCGGCACATCCTGGTTGTTAGTGTATGTCACTGTCAGTACAGCATGGGTCTTGTTGGGCAACAAATCACGAGCAAACGCAAAAGACGAAAAAAGATTTACACACAAAACTGCGCTAAAAACGGGCAAAACGCCAAAACGAAACCGTTTCACGGAACACTCCTTGAAATTTGGGGCAAAAGTAGAAAAAATATTCTAAATTTGGACACGAAAACAAAAAACCTTCAAGGAGTAAACATGAAGTTCAGGAAAATCGCAGTGGCCGCTCTCGCGATGGGCATTTCCGCTTTCGCCGCTGATGCTACCGACAATATGACACTCAAGGGTAACGTACAGACCCAGGTCACCAAGTCCATTGCCGATGAAGACAACAACTTCAGCAGTGGCTGGATCCGTGCCAACATCGGCGGTCAGTACAAGAGCGAAAACCTGGACGGAACCATCATGCTCCGCATTTTTGCCCCGGAATTCGGCAACAAGGTCAAGGACGGCGACGGCAAGACCACGAGCTACGACAAGATTCTTGCTGACCTCTACTGGGTGAACTACAAGTGGGCCCTTAACGAAAACAATCAGTTGAACCTGAAAATCGGTCGCTGGAAGACCGACTGGTCTCAATCTACCAACTTCGGTACCTATGTCGACAAAGATTTGACCAAGCGCGGTCTCTGGATGCGCGATTACAGCCACAACGCTGTTGAAATGGGCTGGAAAAACGGCCTCAACCAGTTGAGCGCCATGGTGGCCGCCAAGAACGGCACCGCCAACCAGGGCTACGTCCGTATCGAAGACGACATGAAATTCACCTTCCCTCTGGAAGTCAAGGTGGCCTACCGTTCTAACGCCATCGACGTGGTGCAGAACACAGCCTACATTACCCACCGTGTGGCTGCCTACGCCAGTTACGAATTCCTCCCGATTCTCCGTGGCTACGGTGAATACGCCTGCATTTACACCCAGGACGACAACCTGAACACCGAAGTCGCAAACTATATCGCCCCCGAATCCAAGTATTTCCAGCCGGGCATCTACTTCCAGCCGTTCTACCTGGGCTTGGATTTCGCCCCGAACAGCGGTATCATGAACACCCTGATGAGCCACCTCATGGTGGAATGGGAATACATCAACAAGCGTGACAACCTCGATGGTTCCCCCAAGGGTACCTACGACGACTGGGCATGGACCGTCGCCTACGTCAAGAGTATTGGCAAGTCCAAAATTCAGTTTAGCGTCTACAGCGAAAAAGAAATGTCCGATGTGGGTCTCGCCTTCCGCCTGACCAGCACCATCAAGTAATTCTTGTTCGTAATGCCAAATTGGATTAAAGAATTTTCCTGGGAGCGAATGTTCGACTACATTGCCGAACGTTCCGTGACCCCTGTCAAGGTTGCGATTATTGCAGGCAAATCCTTTCTGTACTTTCACGGACTTACCCGCGCTGCAGCCCTGACCTACACCACCTTCTTAGCGGTCGTTCCGCTGTTGATTCTCTTGACCTCGATTACGATCGCGGTCGGTTTCGGCAACTTTTTCTCGGACTACCTGCCGCACTTGCTCTCGTTCCTGGATCTCGACTGGCCAGTCGACCCGATTATCACTATCGTGAAGAATGCGGAACACGTGCCCATCGGCAAACTCGGATTTATCGGCGCCATGGGTCTTTTCATCACGTTCATTCTCGCTTTTGGCAGTCTGGAATCGAACTTCAACGTGGTGTGGGAAAACAAGGTGTCTCGCCCGCTGCACAAGCAGATTCGCATTTACACCCCGCTTCTGCTTATCTTTGCAGGCATTATCGGTCTGTATGCCGGTTTCGTGAACTACCTCCAAAATGCGCTTTCGGTCATTGTGGTTGACGGTTTGCACTTTGATCCGTCGGTTCTCAAGAGGCTCATTAACGCCTTCTGGTACTTGACTTTTCACGGCGCATTCCTCTTGGTTATCTTCTTGACCCTGTACGCGCTCCCCGCCAGACCGGACCCCAAGAACTACACCAAGAAAAAGTTGCTTGTCTCTTCAATCGGCATTACCGTTCTCGCATGGATTTGCATTATCATCTACGTGAAGATCCTGATGCTTATCCAGACCATACTCGTGACCCGTATGTCTATTTTCTACGGTTCGCTCGCCTTTATTCCTCTCATCCTTTTCTTGGTATTCGGCATTTGGACCATAGTCCTCTGCGGAAATTCCGTGGTGTGGACGATTTGCACCTGGCCCGAATCCAAAGACCGTATATGGAACTGGGAAGGAAGCCCTGCCGAAGGTCTGAACATGACCAAAGACAGGTTGTAATTCGGCTTCCGGATTTCAGAATTAAGATAGCGGCAATCTGGCCTAGAGCCATTTGCCGTTTTTTTTTATACATTGTAAGAAAAAGGACTTTGATTATGAAAAAGATTCTATTGCTCATTGTGGCCCTGGTGGCTTTTGCAAACGCAGAACTGCAGAGCGTAAAGTATTCTCCCGAAGAAAAGTCGAACGACGGACTGAAGGCATTCATCGGCGTGAGTGGCGGAAACGTACTCGTGGCCGACGACGGCGCCATTTTCGCGAACCTCCGCATCGGTCTCGACATCAACCCTCTGCTCTCCACGGGTGTGTGGGTGTCTAGACTTTTGAGCGACGTGCGCAACTACAACGTCGCTGAAAAGCAGATGATCAAGTATATGTCTGTGGGCGGATTCGTGGAACTGTTCCCGGTGCGCATCAACGACTTTTCCATTTCGGTGCCGATCGAAATCGGTGGCGGCGCACTCTATGTAATGGAACCGGACGACGAAGCCTTTGAATCCGAAGACTACTTCTTTACCGCCGACATGGCCGTGCATTTTAACTACCGCGTCACGAAGATGCTTGAGATTTCGATTGGCGGCGGTTACCGCATGTTCTCTGGCATCGAAACCAACGGCCTCGAGAACTTGGATTTCTGCACCCCGTTCGGCGAACTGAGATTTACCATCAGAGAATAAACGATGTGAAATGTGAAGTGCGAGATGTGAAGTCATCCATTCCACATTGCACATTACCAACTGGGTAACTAGTGGCTGGTTTAAGTTTCATATCCATACGCGGCTGTAGGCTGCACAACTTGAAGAATATCGATGCCCAGTTCCCGCTGGGCAAGATTACGGTGGTGTGCGGACCTTCGGGCTGCGGAAAGTCGACGCTTGTACTTGATACCCTGCACGGGGAATCCAAGCGTCGCTATCTGGAAACACTCTCGCCATTTGCAGCGGAACTGCTAGGCGGTCGGCGCATTATTCCATTAGATAGCGCCGAAGGTTTGCCCGCAAGCCTAGCCGTAGGCCCGAGCCACGGAGAAACGCCTGCGAAGGCTTATGCGCTCAGCATCTCGGAATGCGACAGCACGTTGCGCGCCCTGTTTGCAGCGTATGCAAAGCCTGCCTGCCCCGTTTGCGGAAAGCCCATGGAAAGCATGAGTCGCGAAGATATGATTCGCGAGATTGCGAGTTTGCCACAAGGGAGTAAGTTACAGTTTTTTGCGAGGATAGAAAAGGAGATCCCGGATCAAGTCCGGGAAGACAAGAAGGATACAAGAGCGCCAAAAGGCAAAACAAGTCTTGATAAACTGGCGGCAGTGTTCCTGGCGCAAGGTTTTACGCGAGCCATGGCAGATGATGTCAGCTATTCACTTGCCGACTTGACTGAAAACGAAAAGAAGATTGTCCCGAAGGAATTCTTTATTGTCGTGGACCGCGTGATTGTCCGCGAGAACACGCGCACCCGCATTGCCGAAGCAGTCGATGGAGTCTTGAAGCTCACGCACGGCGAATTGATTCTAGACATCAACGGAAACCGCAAACTTTTCAGCACGGTGCCGCGCTGCCCGGAACATGGGGCACAACTTTCTAGACCGCTTGCCTCCGAAGATTTGTCGCCGTATTCCCGCACGAGCGTTTGCGAAAAATGTGGCGGCACCGGAATCATCGAAGACGGCGACAACAGCGAAGAATGCCCTGATTGCAAGGGGCTTCGACTCAAGCAGAATCTTCTGAACGCGGCGATTGAAAGCATTTCAAGTGAAGATGAGCCGTGCAAAATCCGTACCACGTGGCAAGACATCTTGAACACGCCCTTCGCGGAACTCGAAAGCCGGCTGCACGCCCTGTTCGACAACCGACTGACGGCAAAGCAGCAGCCCGCATTCCGCACTTTAATTGACCGCATCCAGGCGATTGTCGATTTGGATATCGGTTACCTCACGGCAGGGCGTGCAGGCGCCACCCTATCGGGTGGCGAAGTCCAGAGACTTCGGCTTTCGAGCCTCAGCACCGGACACCTGAACAACCTCCTGATTGTCCTCGACGAACCCGCCAGCGGACTCCACCAGAGCGATGTGGAAGCCCTTTGGAAAGTTTTAAAGAAGGTGCAGTCCCGCGGAAACACGCTCGTCCTTATTGACCATAACCCAGCCCTCATCAAGAAAGCCGACTGGATTATTGAAATGGGACCTGGCGCCGGCGAAAAGGGCGGCGAAATTCTGCTGCAAGGAACCGCAAAAGAAGTTCTTGGCAATCCGGCATCACCCACGGGGAATTGGATCAAGTTCCTAGACGAGAGACGAAAAGCCCGCCCTGAGCCTGTCGAAGGGACGAGAGACGAGAGAAAGCCGAAGGTTCCAAAGAAAAACGCCGCGGCCATCGATATCAAGAACTTCGCGATGTTCGATATGAAGCCGGTCACCGCGCATTTTCCGATTCAAAAGTTCAGCGTCATCACAGGCCAGAGCGGTAGCGGCAAGTCTACGATTTTCTTCAAGAACCTCGCCCCACGAGCCTCCAAGGGCGAATTCGAAAGTCTCGGCATCCAGGCGCTATCGATCCTTTCGACAGGTGACTTCCACGGGAACCGACGCAGTACCGTCGCCTCGGCCATCAACTTGAACACGATTCTCCGCGACCTATTCGCAAAACTCCCCGAAAGCAAGGTCCGCGGCTACACCGCCAGCAAGTTCGCGACGCACGCCCCCGGGGGCCGCTGCGAAAACTGCAAGGGCGAAGGCGTCATCCTCGACCCCGCGGGCTACGAAGAATCCGAATGCCCCGTGTGCCTTGGCAGGCGATTCAAGGACGAAATTCTCGAAGTCCGCTTCAAGTCGCTTTCCATCGCCGACATCTATGACCTAGAAGTCGGCGACGCCTACAAATTGTTCATTAACATGAAGCCTTTCGCCGACAAGCTCAAGCCCCTTGTAGATACGGGCCTCGACTACCTGAAACTCGGGCAAACCACGTCGCACCTTTCCGGCGGTGAACGCGCCAGGCTCCGCCTTTCCATTGCGCTCGCCCGAGCAAAAGCACCGAATACGCTATTCCTTTTCGACGAACCCGCCCGCGGGCTCCATCAAAAGGACATCCAGCATCTGCTTGACTTAATCCGCGGCCTCACCGAAGCGGGCCACACCGTCATCGCCATCGAACATGCGCAAGACTTCGTAAACGCCGCCGATTATGTGGTGGAACTGAGCCGATAAAGTAGCCGAGAAGACAGTAGATTACCGCCCAGGCACAGTGCCGCTATCAACAAAAGCATATAACGGCTTGTAACCGCGGCTTTCACGCAAACTGTAGGGATCCTTTTCACGCGGTTCCGGGAAAGCGAGAGTATCCCCAGCAGCATTGCGAAAATGACACACCGGCTCAGATTTCGTATCCGCCGTATTCAAATCATACTCGCGAAGCGCCACCCCGTTTTCGGTATATTCCTTGAATTCCTTCAACACAAAAAGGCCCTTTCCCCACGCCGATTCTCCGATTACAAAAACCTTATTCATCCAGATTTTTCCGTCGGGGTAATAATCGGTTTCCACCTTCAAACTTTCGATTTCCGATTTTGAATAATAAAGAACTCCCGTCGAATCGTACCGTTTGCGCCACCATCCTTTAGAAGAACGGAACTCTTCGGAAAGCAAAACTTCATTGGGTGAATATCTTGCCCAATAAGAAGAATCCCCGTCCAGCGACCTCTTGTCCACCGAGAAGGAGCCATCTTGCATGACGCGGCGGTTATACCGCCAATTTTCCGCCACCGTATCGGCTTCAAGCAGGCGACCGTTTTCGTCATAGGTTCTTGAGCCAACCGAATCTTCAAAATACTTCAAGCTACCATTTTCAAAGAACTCTTTTCGGTAAGCAGGCTGCGCAGACATCGATTCATAAAATGACTCCGACTTGATTTGCCCATTCGGATAATACAAGATGTCTCGCCCCCAGGGGACTGCATAATAGGAATCACGCATCTGCACAAGAGTCCCGCTGGAATCGCGGCACGTCATGACGCCGCCATGATCTTTCAGGATATGGACTGTTCTGCATACAACTCCATCTGCGCCTTTACGCAAGACAATGCGCACATCGTTGGGATCTACAGTCCGCTTATCCTTCACTTTTCCAGAACAGCCGCCAAACAAACAGGCCGAGGAAAACAACACCAGAGCAAGCAAGAGGTTTCCATACTTCATTCTTCCCTCCTCCTATGCTCTTCTCTGCAATCGACTAATTCGCCATTGACAATTTTGCAATACTTATCGTCATTCTGTTCTACATTTCCATTTTTCCGATAGCGGTTTTCCGCATACCGATTAAATTTTCCCTCTTTATCACATCCATAAGTCTGGAAAAAAATGGAATCCGGCTTCTGGATTCTAATAGAAGAATCCCTTAATATCCCATCTTTATAGTAGGACCTGCAACGGCGGGATTCATATTCCTTGCCTCGCCACACGATGGCGCATTCCGACATTAGCAGGGCCCTGTTGAACCTCTTTTCAAAGATGGTATCTCCAACCACCATCTGTACCGTACGAGGTGTTCCGTCAGTTTCATAGTAACTGCATACATCAAATCGGTCTTTTTCATGGTAAAGCGAAAAGCAAGTATCTCTCAGCGTTCCCTTTATATCGTAATGGGCTCGGGCGAGTTCACCATCTGCACTATAATATTTCGACGATTCCACACTTCCATTGGCATAAAATTCCTGAACACGCTGCACACCGTCTCTTTCCGTATAAAGAATAGACGGCGAGCCATCGTTACGGTAGCAATTACAGACCATACGGCCAAGACTTATAAAACAAGAATCCGTCACCATTCCATCTTTTCGATACCGTATTTCTACAGTGTTTTTTCCCTCGGGGCCTATACCATCGTAAGCCACATATTTTTCCAACTCACCCGATGAATAATATTCCTTCGATTCCAACAAATTACCATTTTCGTAAACGGGAGACTTTTTAACATTGCCATTTTCATAGAATTTCTTACAAGCACGAAACAGTCCCTTATCCGTTTTTCCGTCCCAACTGAGAGGCTTTTCGACGTAACAGGAATCCATCATATTGCCGTTGCCATAATAGGACACTTCCGTTTCTAAAGCACAGTAACGGCAACCCTTCGGAACCAGGTTGTTGTATTTTGCAATTCGTTTGGGGTTGCCCGACGGATAGTTTTCGCGTTCCTCGACCAACGTATCGCCGCGATAAACGGATTCTTTTTCAAGAGCCCCACTTTCATAATAGTAGGTACGATGACCATCATCTGTTGTAACCGTTCGCCTGTTTCCGGACTTGTAGAAGGTCTGGCAAATTTCATGCCGCTTAGGCTCCCGCAAAATTTTACAGGAACTACTCATCGTCCCGTTTTCGTAAAAATCTTCACGAAGAAAACAGATACCGTCCTTATACTTGAGAATCGAGCGGAGCGATCCCGTAGAGTAGTATATTTTTTCGTCACCGATTTTTTTGCCGTCTTTTTCGGCAAACTCCATTGCCAATTTTCCATCCGCAAAATACTGCCTATAATTCCCGAATGAATCAATTTCGGTATGAATGTTTCCCGACGGATAAAAATATTTCAGGCTTACGCGGGCTTCGTTCCTATAAAGAACTTCAAGTTCCGTCGAGCCATCGGAATAATCACTCTTAAATAAAACATTTCGGGGCTTGGGTGTAGACGAACTCTCCCCTGCACAACTAGCAAGGAGCAAAATTCCCAAGACAAATATGATGTTTCTTAAAAAATAAAACAAGTCGTTTTCAAAATAGAAAAAGAATTGTTGATGTAATCAAAAAAAATCACCTCAAAGCAGCTTTCGCAGCTTCCAGCGTTGCAATCACTTTATCGCACCAAGCATCAAATTCGGGATCTTCTTTCTGGAATTCCGGATGCGCTAGCACGTTTGCGATAGTGCGGCGGATTCCCTCATCAAAGCGGACTTCGGTGCGGAACGTGGGCACGGCGCGCTTGAGTTTTGAATTGTCGAACACCACGGAGTTCGCCTTGTCGCCGATGAGGCTCCCGAGCAGGTCATAATCGCTTACATCTGCAAGGAACTGCGAAGACACGTAGTAAGGCTTGAGTTCGACACCGAGCGCATCGGCAACCGCCTTGTAAATCTGGTTCCAGGTAAGCGTCTCGTCGCTTGTAATCTGGAACGTTTCGCCGATGGCGTGAACATTCCCCATCAGGCCCACAAAGCCCCGGGCAAAGTCGGTATTGAAAGTCATGGTCCAGAGGCTCGTGCCATCACCGTGAATAATCACGGGCTTGCCTTCGAGCATGCGCTTTGCAACCTGCCAGCTGCCGTTCTTGCCGTGAACGCCCAGCGGAATATGGCGTTCATCGTAGGTATGGCTCGGGCGCACAATCGTAATCGGGAAACCTTCCTCGCGGTACTTGCGCATTAGAAATTCCTCCCCCGCAATCTTGTTGCGGGAATATTCCCAGTACGGATTCGCGAGAGGCGTGCCCTCGGTAATGCGGTAATCCGAAAGCGGCTTCTGATAGGCGCTCGCAGAACTGATGTACATGAACTGCTTGGTATTTCCCTTGAACAGGCGGTAATCACGTTCAAGCGCACTCGGGTGGAACACGATAAAGTCGCAGACCACGTCGAACTGCATCCCCTTGATTTTTTCGGCAACAGCAGCTTCGTCGTAGATGTCAGCGTTGATGATTTCAACCCCTGCGGGGATATCTTCTGCGGGGCGGTTCCCGCGATTGAGCAGGTAGAGTTTCCAGCCCTGGGATGCTGCAAGGCGCGTGATGGCCATGCTGATAGTTCCCGTACCGCCGATAAAAAGTGCGTTCATAGTTTAGTAGGAAGTTAGAAGTCGGAAGTAGGAAGTTTCTGTCTACCGACTACTTCCTACTGTCTACTTTTATAGCGTCGCGTGGGCGGCGATTTTGTAAATCTCAGTCACGTCCTTTGCCTTGAGCGGGACAAATCCCCAGCCGTCGCCCGGACCCAGCTTTTCCACCATCTTCGGGATGTCTTCTTCTTTGGCGCCGAGTTCTGCAAAGTTAATCGGCATGCCGATGGAATGCAAGAAACGGCGGAAAGCCTTGATGCCTTCGAGGGCTGTGGCCTTCGGGTTCTCGAAATTCATCTCGCAGCCGAACACGCGCGTCGCCATCTGCGCAAAACGCATTACGTTGTGGTCGACGACGTATTCCATCCAGGCAGGCATGATGACTGCTAGGCCCGCGCCATGGGCGCAGTCATAAAGCGCCGAAAGTTCATGTTCGATGGCGTGGCTGTTCCAGTCCTGACTGCGCCCGCAGCCCACAACACCGTTGTGGGCTACCGTCCCCGCCCACATGATGTTCGCACGCACCTGGTAGTTGGCGGGGTCGGCAATGGCGCGCGGCCCCTCCTTCACCATCGTTAAAAGCACCGCTTCGCACAGGCGGTCGGTGATTTCCACTTCGAGCGTATTCGTGAAGTAGCGTTCAAAAACGTGGGCCATGATGTCGGTAATGCCGCAAGCCGTCTGGTAGGCAGGCAACGTGCAAAGGAGCGCCGGATTCTGCACCGCGAATTTCGGACGAATGTGTTCGCTGCTGGCCCCCCGCTTGAGCATACCGTCTTCCTTGGTAATCACGGAATCGCCGCTGCCCTCGGAACCGGCCGCCGCAATCGTCTGCACCACGCCAATCGGGAGTGCCGCTGTCGCCGAGGCCTTGCCCTCGTAAAAATTCCAGAAATCGCCCTTGTAGGGAACACCCATCGCAATGGCCTTGGAGCTATCAATCGTAGAGCCGCCGCCCACCGCCAAAATAAAATCAATCCCATTTTCGCGGACAATTTCAATACCCTTGTACACGAGCGAATCGTGCGGATTCGGCTTCACGCCACCGAGTTCCACATGCGGGATTCCAGCAGCATCGAGGCTTGCCTTCACGCGGTCAATAAGTCCCGAACGCACGGCAGAGCCACCACCGTAATGAATCAGCACCTTGGTGCCGCCATACTTTTTAACGAGTTCACCGCATTCATTTTCGCGGTTCATACCGAATACGAATTCTGTAGGGCTGTAGAAGTTGAAATTATCCATGTTTTTCCTCTTGTTTTCCGTAAAAATACAAGAAAATCCCGCCCGAAAGCAGGATTTTCACAGGAATTTCGTTCACAAAAGGAACCAAACACGCCGAGCGGTCTTATTACGTTGTGTATTCTGCGTTGATCTTCACGTAGTCGTAGCTCAAGTCGCAAGTGAACGCACTTGCGCTTGCGTGCCCAATGTTAAGGACGAGCGTTACTTTGTATTCACGCTGGCAGACTACCGCACGCAGAGCCTTGGTCTGTTCTTCGTCGAGCTGCACCGGACGGCCGTTAGAAAGCACCTGCACGTCGCCAAAGAAAAGGTCCGTCTGTTCGGCGATCATGTTGCAGCCGCTACTACCCGCGCTGCTCAAAATGCGGCCCCAGTTCGGGTCTTCGCCGAACATAGCGCACTTAGCCAAGTTAGACGTACCAATAAAGCGGGCCATGCGCAAAGCCTCTTCGTGGCTTTCGGCCTTTTCGATGCAAAGTTCAATCAGCTTGGTTGCACCTTCACCGTCGCGAACGATATCCTTGGCCAGTTCCTTCATCACAAGCATGAGTGCAGCGCGGAATTCACCCTGTTCGCTGAGCGTCAAGTCTTCGTACTTGAGGCCGCTCATGCCGTTTGCCAAAAGAATGCAAGTGTCGTTCGTGCTTGTGTCGCCATCAACCGTTATCGCATTGAAGGAGTCGGCGATGTCGGCGCGGAATTCAGCAAAGAAATCGATCGGCAAAGCAAGGTCGGTAGTAATAAAGGCAAGCATCGTGGCCATGTTCGGGTGAATCATGCCCGAGCCCTTGCAGGCGCCACCTATCGTCACCACACCCTTTTCGGTCTGGATTTCAACGGCATGACTCTTGAGAGCAAGGTCAGTCGTGAGGATCGCGCGGCCAAATTCTTCGGAAGCGTCGGCATGGAGCTTTTCCACAAGCTTCGGAATACCGGCTTCAATCTTGTCCATCGGCATCAGGTGGCCAATCACACCGGTGCTGCAAACGAGCACGCTCTTCGGAGTAAGCTTCAAGGCTTCTTCGGTAAGGACAGCCATGCGTTCTGCATCGCGCAGGCCCTGTTCGCCGGTACAGGCGTTTGCGTTACCGCTGTTCACCACAACGGCAGAGGCAAAGTGGGCATGTTCAAGGGCGGCTTTGTCGTAAAGCACCGGAGCAGCCTTCACCTTGTTCGTTGTAAACACGGCAAAGCAACGTGCAGCCTTTTCACTCTTCAAAAGAGCCATGTCAGCGTTACCGCTGGCCTTGATGCCTGCACAAATTCCAGACGCGGTAAAGCCCTTCGGGGAGCAAACGCCGCCTTTTTCCAATACAGTGTACATAGTATCTCCTATTGTTTTTTTCACCCTAAATTATAGAAAAATGCGACAATGTTGAACACCCCCTGCTTCTGCCCCACAAAAAAATTCTAATTTAAGGTCATGGCTAAAACACCCTGTACTAAAGAAACATACGACAAGCTGGTTGAACGTTACACCTTCCTCAAAAAGGTCGAACGTCCCCGCGTTGTAGATGAAATGGAAGAAGCCCGCAAGCAAGGCGACCTGAGCGAAAACGCCGAATACCACGCCGCCAAGGAAATGCTGGCTCATATCGACCTGGAAATTCCCAAGCTGGAAGACCAGATTTCCAATGCAATTATCGTTGAATTCGACGCAAACTCCGACACCGTGCGCTTTGGCGCTACCGTCACCGCTAAAAACCTCGCTACCAAGAGGGAAGTGGTCTACCAGTTGGTGAGCCCCGAAGGCGTTGATCCGATGAACGGCAAAATCAGCTTCAAGAGCCCCATGGGTTCCGCATTCATGGGCAAAAAGAAGGGCGAAATTGTCGAAGTCGTGACCCCCAAGGGCAAGAACCGTTTCGAAATCGTCGACTTCAAGTAAGCTATGATTCTAGCCCTCATCGGCAAAGACCAGTTTTCCAAGGACAAGCAGACAGACAAGTTCCTGACTGATGCCCTTGGAGACCGCAAGAACGATCCGCTTTCAAAGCAGATTGTGTATGCTTCCGATACGAACATTCCGTCGGTAGCCGGGCTCATTATGGAAAGTTGCGGCGCCGTTTCGATGTTTGCGCCGGAACAGGCGGTGGTCGTCCGCAATGCAGACGCCATGAAGGCCGATGAATCCAAGGCACTCGCCCGCTGGCTCAAAGACGCCCCCGATTGCAAGCTGCTGCTCGATTTTGACGAACTCCGCGCGACTTCGGAACTCTACAAGATTCTGCAAAAAGTCGGCAAGATTGAAAAGTACGAAGAACCCAAGCAGTACAAGATGCAGGAATGGATTGCATCGAATGTGCCCGCCCACTTCGGAAAGCCGATCGAGCCCGCCGCCAGCCAGTACCTGGCCGACGCCTTGGGCACCAACACCAAGCTCGTTTGCGAAGAACTGGAAAAGGCTTTAATCTACGACCCTGACTGCACCAAGATTACCTTCGACCTCGTGAAGACCATGATTACGCCCCGCCGTGAAATTCCGCCTTACGAGATTCTGAACTACTTTGGAATGCGAGATGCCGTAGGTTACACCCGCAAGCTCCATGAAATCCTTTACGGCAACAAAGACAATGACGCCATTCGCATCGTAAACGCCCTTTACAGCCACGCAGTAGACTTGCTCAACTTTATGTCGCTCACAGCAAAAAAAATGAGTGCCGAAGATGCCGCACAGGCCTTGGGCAAGAACTACTTCATGTTCTGCAAGCAAGGCAACGCAGCTGAATGCTGCCGCCGTTGGGGAAAACCGCTCCTTTGCCGAGTCATTCGCCGCCTCGCCGACCTCAATTACGAATTCAAGAGTTCCAGTTGGACCGTCACCAGCCAGGAACTCGCCCTCGCCGCACTTGTAGTGAGATAGTACAGTAGGCTGTTAGCAAAACTTAGTTGGCAGTAAGCAGAACAAAGAATCCTTTAACAAGAAAAAACCTCGGAGTTATCCGAGGCATTTCTTTTAAGTTCTAAGTTCAGCCAACTATTAGTTCCAGCCTTCGTCTTCGTCGTCGCTAGGTGCAGGAGCGTCAGGAGCCGGAGTTGCAGACTTTTCAGAAGAGGAAGCCTTTTCCTGAGCAGGTTCCTGCTTCGGCTTGGGTTCCACAATAGGAGTTTCACCATCGGCGGCTTCAGCAGACGGAGTGCGATTCACCTTCTTGGCCTGCGGAGCGTCTTCCAACGCGTCAGAAACTTCATTAAGTTCCACAGAACCCACATAGTTGCGGATAATGCGCGGAGTCACGAAAATAATCAGGTCGCGCTTGGTAACAGCCTTACGGGTGTACTTGAAGAGGTTACCCAGAAGCGGGATATCCTTCAGGAACGGAATACCGGATTCACTTTCGGTATTTTCGTTACGGGTAAGGCCACCGATCACGACGGTTTCACCATCAGCCACAACGACCTTGGTCTTGGCTTCCTGAGTACTGATCACCACCTGGCCCTTTTCGTCGTAGCCGTAGGAGTTGTTTTCCGGGTGCAAGTCAAGCAAAATGCGGTTGTCGCCAGAAACGTGCGGGGTCACGGTCAACTTGATACCGGTTTCCACGAGCTGCGTCGAAGATTCACCGCTATCGTCTATCACGCGGATAGAAACCTTGTCGCCCATGAACACCTGAGCTTCGGTATTGTCGAGAGTCGAAACCTGCGGGCTGGCGAGCACTTCAGTAGAAGCGTCACCCATGATGTTGGAAATGGCAATCTGCAAGTTATTGTCAAGCAAGCTTGCGGTAATAGCAGTCGTTGCAGAACCCACAGCCGGAGAGGAACCGCCGTTCGGTAAAGAATGAATGGCAGCACTGGTACGGGTGTCGCCGGCACCGCTACCCTGCGGAGTAGAAACCGTTCCCGGAGTCAAAGCCGTGGTACCCATTCTGGCGGTCCAGTCCACACCGAGTTCGCGAGCGCGTTCGCTGTTCACAACCACAAGCTTTGCGGTAATCATGATCTGCAGCGTTTCCACATCAAGTTCGGTCAAAGCCTTTTCCATCTGCTCGATCTTGCCATCGGTATCGTACACGATAATGGAGTTGGTTCGTTCCACCGTCGTAATACGGCCACGGTTAGACTTCATGCTTTCCAGCACCTTCACCAGTTCTTCGGCCTTGGCGTGGTGTACCTGGAAGTTTTTACGAACCAGCGGAGCGTTCTGCTCGGCCTGAGCTTCTTCGTCAGCAATCTTTTTCTGTTTCGCCTGGTATGTAGCAGAGCGCTGAATCAAGATATACTTGTCTTCGATGATCCATGTCAAGTCGTTCATGCTACAGATAATGTCGAGCGTTTCTTGCCAAGTCTTCTTGGTTACCTTGAGGCTTGTCTTACCCTTGACTTCGGGAGCAAGAATAATGTCCACACCGGCAATCACGGAAACAGAGCTGAATACGGCTTCGAAGTTCATGTCAACGAAACTGAAATCGTACAACTTCTTATTCGGGGTTTGCACCGAACCTTCAGCAGGAGCACTCCATGCAGTAGTGAGACCCACCACCAAGAGAAGAATAGTAAGGATTTTTGTCATATTTTTCACTTTTGACCCCCAAGTTTATCGGGAAGACCCATGGAGTAGCGACGGCTCACCCCGAATTCCTGAATCAGGAAGAGTACGTCAGTTTGTGTGATTTTTAAAACTTTACCGTTGAGAATCTTGTCGCCTTCCTTAACGGTGTACGAGATAGACGGATTCTTGGATTCAACAAGAATTGCGACCGGCACATCCGATTCCCAAATAATACCCACCAGTTCAACCTGGTCAATATTGATACCTTCTTCCACAAGGCCATCCACTTCTACGAAGGGATCACGACGGCCAAAGGAACTGTAAGTCACGCGGTCTTCGTAGAGACCATCGAGCTGGCTGCCAACCGGCATCGCGTTTCCAGCAAGGTTGGTACCGCGTTCCTTGTCAATTTGTTTCAAGCGTTCTTCTTGAACAGAAGACAGTTCATCAAAGAAGCCCACGGCACGGCGGTCAACATAACCGACCCTGTTGCCAGACTGAACCTTACGATACTGCCCTTTCATGTCAAGACTTACCAAACGGTCGCCAAAAACAAGGCGCTGCATCACCTGGGAATTTTCATTGGGAGCGGCATAGAATTCCGTTTCGTCTGCAACCACAATCAATTCGCGAACGATCGGACGCAGGTGGAATGTCTGGGAGCCCGAAATAATCTTCTTGCTGCCCTTATCTAAATTCTTCACGAAGGAATCGAAGTTGGGTCTATCGTCTGCAGGCTTCAGCCAGTCACGCACATAGATGCCCTTGGGCTGAGCGGACCAGAACATAAAGCCATCCTTGTTAATACCCTTTTCGGCAATCTGCAACACAAACACGCCATCCTGCACCAAGATAGCAGGCTGTGCAGAGCCCTTCAACTGAACCTTGAGACCGTTGGCGCCCCACGTTACAGACTTCACCAAAGAACCTGCACCGATTCTAAAAATGGGGGACTTCTGAGGGCCGGCAAGGCCAATCGTCAAGGTATTGTTCTTGTCAACGCTAGAGACATTCTGGATGTCAATCGCTTCGTCTGCTACGATACGGAACTGTTCCAAGCCAGAACCGATGAGCACGGTCATTTCCTTGAGTCCCGGAAGCAGAGCGGAAATGGCGCCGCCTTCGAGAACGGCCTTGTCAATTTGCTTCTGTTGTTCGGCAAAAAGCTTTTCTGCTTCACGGGCAGCCTTTTCAGCAGCCTTCTTTTCTTCGGCCAAGCGCTTCTTCTCTTCGAGAGCGGCCTTCTCGGCGGCCTTCTTCTCTTCAAGGGCACGGCGTTCAGTTTCTTTCTTTTCGGCAGCCAGACGCTTCTTTTCTTCAGCGGCAGCCTTCGCAGCGGCCTTCTTTTCTTCGGCTAAGCGCTTCTTCTCTTCGGCAGCGGCCTTGGCGGCAGCCTTCTTATCGAGAGCAGCCTGCTTTTCAGCGGCTTTCTTTTCTTCAAGAGCACGCTTCTCGGCAGCCTTTTTCTCTTCAAGGGCAGCCTTTTCAGCAGCCTTCTTTTCTTCGGCTAAGCGCTTCTTTTCTTCGAGAGCGGCCTTGGCGGCAGCCTTCTTGTCGAGAGCCGCTTGCTTTTCGGCAGCCTTTTTGCGGTCTGCAAAGAGTTTCGAAAGCGTCCAGGACTTACCGCCCTTGCTCTTGAGCTTGATCAAGAAGTTGGACTTGTCGAGAGCAATTTCGTTCTTGTCAGACGTAATGGCAGCGCCAACATCCATTTCAATCTTCAAGAAGGGCAGACCCTTGTAGGCATCCTTAAAGACCTTCATGGACTTAACGAACTTGGAATTGGCATCTACATCGTAATCGCCTTCGCCAAGAGCAAACGTCGTTTCAGAGAAACCCACCGTCAATTTCTTGGAAGCAGCATCGTACTTCTGGAAGAATGTCGGCAAGTTCTTATCGGAAGCAAAGGCAAACACCACCTGGCAACCCTTTGCATTGCAATCGAAACGCACATCCTTGATTTGGGCGGCGCTAGCAAAAGCCGTAAAGGCAAGCAAAAAAAGAAGAATCTTAATTTTCATCATTTGCCCACCTTCTTCGATGTGTACGTCGTCAGGTTGAACGTGACCGACATGGTAATCGGAGTCCAGCCGTGAGTTTCAGACTTTTCGACTTCGGCCTTGATACCCGAATAACGGTTCAGGCGAAGGTTTGTAATGGCAGTCGGGTAATTGAAGTTTGCGATTTCTGCAAACAGGTAACCCAGCATGTGGTAACCCGAATTGACCGCTATGGAATAACGGTTTTCGATGTAGTGTTCCTTTTCGGCGCGCCCTTCAGGATTGAACTTCTGGATTTGCACCATGGAACTACGAATCACCGCATAAAGGTCCTGCAAGCGCAGCGGCACCTTTTCTTCTTCGGGGAACATTTCCTTCAGCTTTTCGAAATCTTTTTCAGCCTGAGCAAGCTGCATTTCGAGTTCAGCCACGCGATGTTTCTTGGCGTTGATCTTGTCCAGTTCTGCCTGAGCCGACTGGAGATCACGTTCCAAGGATTCACGCTGATACGTAAACGGATCCCAAACATAGTTATACACTAAATGGGCGGCTGCCATAATCAGAAGGCACACGATTATGGCATAGACGTTTCGTTTGTCTTTTAGATCTATCTTACCCATTATCACCCTCCCCAAGATCTCGCTTGAGAACTATCTTGATGGTGAAATTATAGGCTTCTTTTCCATCCACTTTCGCAGTAGAGATGGTCACCAGCGAAACCGACTGGATGCTCACCTGCTTCTCGAGCTTCACCATGTATTCGGCGACTTCCGAGAAATCGTAGGTTACACCACGCATTTCAAGATCGAATTCACCCATCTGGTTGATGCTCGTAATCCACATATTAGGCGGAAGCACCGACGAGATGTTTTCGAACAAAATAACCCAACGTTTTTTGCTCACCTGAATGGACTTGAGAGCATTGATCTTGGTATTGACAATGCCCTGTTTCTGTTCCAAGTCGCTAATCTTGGAAAGCAGCGGACGTTCACGTTCCACTTCTTCCTGAACACGCGTCAGTTCAGTGCTCAGACCGCTAATGGTTTCATTGACATAGCCTTGCAACATGACCACAGCAACGATTGCAACAAGCAGTGCAACTGTCGGCCAAATGATGCGACGGTCCGTAATCCAAGAAAAGTCCTTTTGCTTCTTGCGGAATTCCGGCGGAAGCAAGTTAATGGAAATGGCCAAGGCATTTCTTGTGGTTTCTTTTTTCGTAGACGCCATTAGAACTTCCTCATTGCCAAGCCCAACGCAGGGGCGTAAATATTGGAGAGAGCAACCGAGAGACCACCCTCGCCAAACACCTTAGAATCGCAAGGAACAAGCCTGAACGGGTTCACCGTATCGGTTTCGATACCGGAATGTTCCGCAATGAATTCCTTCAGACCAGGGGCGGAGGCTCCACCTCCACCCAACAAGATTTTGTCGAGCGGTTTGGAATCTTCCGAAGACGAGAAGTAGCGGATACCGATATCGATCTGCGCCATCAGGTCCTCGTATGCCAGTCGGAGCGCAGCTTCGACTTCAGCTTCGGAGAATCCGTCCACCACGGACAGATCACCCTTGCTTAAAATTTCGTGACATTTTTCAGAATCAATGCCCAAATTCATGCAAGTCTTGCTGACCACCATATCCAAAGAGCCGCCGGCCATGGCACGCATGGAATGGAACTGGCCGTCTTGCACAAAGGCAACACTCATCTTCTTTTCGCCAATATTGAAGATAGCAACCGTCTTGTCTTTTTCGACGTCTTCAACCGTTGCCACATAAGCATTCAGTAAGCCGAAAATATCGACATCCAACGCCGACAGTTTGAGCCCGCGACGGTTAAAGAACTGCGCCCAAGAGTCCAACAAGGCACTCTTTGCGGCCACCACGTTCACCTTGACATCGTCACCTTCGCGAGAATAGATTTCGTAGTCGATCACGTTGTCCTGGTCATCGAAGGGCGGACGGGACTGGGCGGTCTGAAGAATAATGGCGGCCTCATTTCCGTTTTTAGGCACCTTGACCGAGACGCGATCCACCAGCACACCACCGGCACCGGCTCCGCAATTGACGGAGGCCACGACATCACAGGAGTCATCGATGGGGTGACGAATTAAAAGCTTCGCCATAGCCTCGGCGAGCAGTTCAGCGCCATCCTTTTCTCGTTTACCGTCCTTATCGGTAGGGGCATCCCCTTCGCGTACCTGGATTTCACCATTTACGATACATCCATCGGGCACACGCTCCAAGTCGGCGTCTAAAACAATCTTGTTCCCGCTCGCGCCGTGCAAGACTTTGACATACTTGATGCTGTAATGACCAACATCAATACCAACAGTCTCGCGCAAGCCACGGATTTTAGAAATCAATCCTAAAGCCAAAGTTAACTCCGATTGTAAAACATTTCCTTACTAATTCTACCTTTATAAAAGCAGAATGTCAAGCGAAAAATTAATCTAAGTCATTGAAAATGAACTACTTAGGCTCGTTTTGCCTAGTTTTTCGCCTGTTTTTTTGACTTACTTAGTTCAAACAGGTACTGAAGCACCCTTTCCTGGGTCCAACCGAAGGTTCCACGGAAAGAGGCTGTAAGGCAATAGTAATTGGGAAAATCTTGGTTTCTTTGGCCTAAATTGCGCAAAATCTCAATTTCCACGTCTTCGTCACCAAAGCTCGGAAGCTCAAATTGGATGCGCAAACGCTGCCCCGGATAGCACTCTTGGGGCAGTCCAATCATAATACCGCCAGCAGAAAGGTCGAGCAAAGTCCCGTACAATGTTTCACCATTTTCGAACACGGCCGTTACAGGGAAAGCGACCTGTTCACGAACCCAGCGGCGCAACTGGCGTTTATCCAAAGAGAACGAATGAGGCAAAACAAGATTGTTGGTTTCATCAGCATTTTTAACGGAAATGGCGGTAGAATACATGGCGTCGTCGGGGCGAGTCCAGCGAATTCGAATAGTACGGTTCACAAACGAACTTGCAGGGCCGTCGCTACCATCGTAAGAAATCGCCCACTCTTTTTCGTTGCGCCAAACAATATCGGAACGCTTGATCAAAGTTCCATTTTCAAGGATCAAGTCTATGCGGTCGCCCACGTTGAACTGCCTGGTCGAATAAATTTCAGCCAAAGGATTCGACGCCGTAAAATTCATCTTGAGACGAAGTGATTCCACAACAGCAAGGTCGGTTTCATGTAGCTCATTAATGCCTTCGACATCGTAGTACGTAGATACCGCTTGTTCAAAAAGCCCCGACGAATTCAGAATGGCGTCTTTATTTTCAAAAGGCGACTTTCTTATTATTTTATCCAAAATTTCTTTTTCGTTGTAAGAAAAGCCACGTTCGGCAACCTTGTCATCAAACGTCTTAGTTCCGAACATTACCTCTTTTTGACGACGATTTTCGATACGACGTGCTTGAAGCAGCGCAATCAATACAAAGACCAAGGAAATGATTAACGCCGCCCACACCAAATAAAGCGGATCGGGCGGTATCTTAGGCGGCCATTCAGGCAGCCATCCTTCTAGCCATTGTAAGAGGCGCTGCAGCATCTACGAATCCTAGAACTTGCTCAAAGCACCACTGACGAAGGTTGCGACAATCGAAGACGGAAGAGTCTTGCCAAGCAACGGAGAATTGCTCACGTGGCCTGCAAAATCCTTCTTGGTTACTAAATGCGTCTTGTTCGGATCGAGAACGACTACGTCGGACATCTTCTTAGTGTCTCTATCAAATGCAGGCTTTGCACCGACGAGTTTTGCCGGAGTTTCCGACAACAGTTCAATGGCACGAGCATCACCCACTCTGGAACTCAGTTCCTTCCAGATAGCGGGGAGAGCAATTTCAAGAGAGAGAGCTCCCGGCACGGAATCTTCGAAGTTCACTTCGGTATCCTGGCCAAGCACCGGCGTATGGTTCACGCTGATTGCATTCACCGTACCGTCTTCAACACCCTTCCACAAGGCTTCGCAGTCTGCTGCCGAACGAATCGGGGGCAGAATGTGGTATGCAGAATCCAGAGTTTCGAGGCAAGAATCATCCAAAAGCAAATGGTACAAGCCGACATCGCAAGTGACATCGATTCCCTTTTTACGGGCATCGCGCACGAGGTCAAGCGTTTCGCCGCAAGTCACCTGCTTAAAGTGCACCGGCACCTGCAAGAAGCGAGCCATTTCAAGCACCGTATGGGCGGCAATGGTTTCTGCGATACGCGGAATGCCCTTCATGCCGAGCATATCGGAATAGGCGCCTTCATGAACGCAACCATGTTTACGGAGCGACTTGTCCAGCGGCTGGAAGAAGAAACGCTTGCCTGTCATCTTGCCATATTCCATGGCAAGGCGAATAAAGCGTGTCGAAGGAATCGCTTCGTTGCCGTCACCAAAGCCGGCAACGCTGTCGTCTTCGGCAAGTTCCATCATTTCGGCGAGGCTATCAGAACCGAAGCCCTTACTGTAAGCGCCCAGGAACTTGATATCGAAACGGTTGGCAAAATTGTATTCCAAATCAGGAGAGTTCACGCGGAACTTCATTGCCGAAAGCTTGTCCGCATCATCAATCGGATTGGCAGCACTTTCGTACAGGGCGCCGCTAAAACCGCCGCGGTGTAACGCTTCTAGACCATCTGCAAACGTGTAGACGTCGTCACGGAGCGGTTCCATAAAATCGACTCCCAAGCCAAACAGAGCAGGCATTACCAAGGCGCCGCCACAATCGAATTCTTCAGAAGCTAAATCTTTCCCTTGAATCAAAGCGAATTCATCACGGGCTTCAAAGCAGTTGCCATTCCAGACTTTTGCATTCTTGAAAATGACATTCTTGATATTCATTTCATTACGCATTTTCATTGTTGCGACCTCCAGCCAAAAGGAAGAGAACGGCCATACGCACGGCAACGCCGTTAGTCACCTGGTCAAGAATTACAGAATGTTCGCCATCGGCGATATCGCTATCGAGTTCCACGCCGCGGTTAATCGGACCCGGGTGCATCAAGATGACTTTATCCTTGGCTTCAGAAAGAACCTTCTCGGTGATACCGAAGAAGTTGCGGTATTCGCGCATGCTCGGGAGGAGAGCGTCGTCCATGCGTTCCTTTTGCAGGCGGAGTGCGATTACGGCGTCGGCGTCTTCGACTGCCTTGTAGACATCGGTTTCCCAGGAGACGCTACCCGCAAGTTCCTTGTACTGCAGAAGTTCGGTATTGCGCGGCACCAAGGTGGAAGGTCCGCAAAGTGTTACGTGAGCGCCCATAGTAGTCATGCCCCAGATATTACTGCGGGCCACGCGGCTGTGGCGGATATCGCCTACAATTGCCACCTTCTTGCCTTCAAGCGTTCCAAGTTTTTCTTCGACCGTGAGCATGTCCAAGAGAGACTGCGTCGGATGTTCGTGAGCACCGTCGCCGGCATTCACGATAATGGCGTTGCTGTGTTCAGCGAGGAACTTCGGGACACCCGTCCCCTTGTGGCGGACCACCACGATATCGATCTTCATCGACTCGATGTTGCGGAGCGTATCAACCAGCGTTTCGCCCTTCTTGACGCTTGAATTGGAACTTGCGAAGTTCACCGTATCGGCAGAGAGGCGCTTTTCGGCGAGTTCGAAACTCGTGCGCGTGCGCGTGCTGTTTTCGAAGAACAGGTTCACCACCGTAAGGCCACGGAGCGAGGGCACCTTTTTGACCGGACGTTCCAGAATTTCTCGGAACTGCTTTGCGTTATCCAAAATAGTACGAATATCGGACTTGGATACCCCCTGAAGTCCGAACAAATGCTTGATCTGCAATGCGCCCATCTTAGGCCTCCACCTCTACGAGATAAACGGAATTTTCTTTATCGATCGGTTCAATCTGCACGCGGACTTCCTGGTCTTGTGCGGTTTCAACCGTAAGTCCTACGCAATCGGGTGCAATCGGAAGTTCGCGGTGACCACGGTCCACCAGCACACAAAGGCGAATGGCCGCCGGGCGTCCGAGGTCTAGAATCGCCTGCATGGCAGCTCGCACCGAACGGCCCGTATAAAGTACGTCATCCACGAGAATCACCGTCTTGCCTTCGACAGAGGCAGGCATTTCGGTAATGCGCATTTCGCTTGAACCCATGTGAGTGCGATAATGGAAATCGTCGCGGTAGAAGGTCGCATCGAGGCTACCCATCGGCACAGTCTTGTTAAACTTTTGACTTAAGCGCTCGCAAATTTTTTTAGCGAGAGGGATTCCGCGGCTTGCCATGCCGAGCACCACCATGTCATCGGCAGTCGGGTGCATTTTGGCCAGTTTCGCCGCCATTTCGTCGAGAGCGAATTCCATTGCCTGGGCAGATAGAAGCTCTCTGATTTTTTTACAGTTGTCTTTCATAAATAGTAGACAGTAGGAAGTTCGAAGTAGGATGTTTTTCTGTTAATCTAGCATTTTTTATGGTTTTTCGCCTTTAAGTACAGAAATAGACCCCATTTTTTTGTATATATAAGAAAAGAAACATCAAACCCCGGTAAAGCCTTGCCGGGACATTAACAGGAGATTTTATGTTCAATCAGCTTGGCAAACCCGAAGCAGGCGAAACAATCGCCATCATGAAGACCAACCACGGCACCATGAAGCTGCGCATTTTTGAAGATATCGTCGGCGAATGTGCCACGAACTTCGTTGAACTCGCCAAGCAGGGCAAGTACGACGGCGCCCCGTTCCACCGCATTATCAAGGATTTTATGATCCAGGGTGGCGACTTTACCCGCAGAAACGGTACGGGTGGTCACTCCGCCAAGGGCCCCGGCACCACGATTGGCGACAAGTACGACCCGCGCCTCACCCACATGCGCGGAGCACTCAGCTGGGCAAAGACCGCCATGCCGAACTCCATCGGTAGCCAGTTCTTCATTGTCCACGGCGACAACGTGCACTTTTTGGACCACGAACAGGTTGGCCCCGGCCCTGCTGACGGCTACTCCGTATTCGGCCAGCTTTACGAAGGCTTCGAAGTCCTCGACGAAATCGCAGGCGTCAAGACCGACCGCCGCGACGCCCCGTACGAAGACGTGATTATCGAATCCGTGACCATCGAAAAGGCCTAAAAATATCGGGTCGTGGAAAAAATTTTCATTTTTTTCATGGCCCACCCTTGACAAGTCAGATTAGTTCTTCTATATTTGGCTCGTCCTTCGGGGTTATAGCTCAGTTGGTAGAGCGCCTGCATGGCATGCAGGAGGTCAGGAGTTCGACTCTCCTTAGCTCCACTGAAAAGAACCGTTTGCAAGAGCAAGCGGTTCTTTTTTTCATATCACATAAAACCTGCAAAACAAACAACCTCGCCCGCTAGTTTGTAATAATTTTGTATTTTTGTGGTATGGATACTACAATCTTGAACAAACTCGCTAAAATCACCCGCAAGGGAATGTTCCTGGGTACAATGGCCAGTTTCGCCATGATGCCCTCCGCATTTGCCGCCGAATGCAACGAAAAGACCATGGACGCCTTCGCTTACGAAGACTGCATCAAGGCCCAATCAGGCGTAACAGTATCTAACGACAACTTCGGTGCAAGCGCCGAAGCAAGCAAAGTCAACAACGCCGACGGCATGGCCGAAAAGAGAGTTCTTAAAGCCGACGAACCGACTTACCGCCCGTTCGACCGTGACGCTTACTTGACTTCGAGTTTTGGCGAGAACCGTGGCACGCGTTACCACGCAG
Source organism: Fibrobacter sp. UWB15 (assembly GCF_900177705.1). Lineage (NCBI taxonomy): Bacteria > Pseudomonadati > Fibrobacterota > Fibrobacteria > Fibrobacterales > Fibrobacteraceae > Fibrobacter > Fibrobacter sp. UWB15. The sequence continues at coordinate 91,974 of NZ_FXBA01000005.1, read as the reverse complement.
GCTTTGACTATTCCACCCAGATGGAAGAAGGTTGGCCCATTTACGCCCCCGAAGACGGCAAGGTTGTAGAACTTAGAGTTTCTCCATTCCATTACGGAAAGTTGATGCTCTTCAAAGGTAAAAGCGGAAAGACCTGGGCGTTCGCTCACCAAAGCAGCTTCGGCAAGCTCGACGACCAGATTATCAAGAAGCAGTACGCCTCCAAGAAGAACGACGTCACAATCAAGACAAATGCAAGCTACAAGAAGGGCGACACGCTGACCTTCTCGGGCAGCACCGGCATTGGCAACCCGCACTTGCATTTGGAAGTTCGTTTGGACAACGATCGTATCGTGAATCCCGTGCAAGCAGGCGTCGTGATTACCGACACCTTGGCACCGCAGATTTTTGGCATTGCCGTATGGCAGGGCAACCACCTCGCCGTCACGAATCCGGAAGCCATCAGTAAGGGCTGCGTCGAAACACCGGTGAAAAACGAATTCAACTTGAGCATGGCCGTAAAGATTGCTGACTACAGCCGTGAGCCCAAGGACAATCCGATGTCTATACGCCGTCTTACCGTGTGGCGCTACGACGAAAAGATTTTTGAAGAAATTCTCGACACGCTGCGTTACAGCAAGATGGCTCTGATCCGCGACCAACTCTTGTGGGCCGAAGAAGCCGACACCGCAGGCGACTGGCACTATGTGAACGCCAAGCTTGCTCCGCTTTCGACTTACACCATCGAAGCCGAAGACTACAGCGGCAACAAGGTGAGCAAGAAGTTCACGTTCCACCCGCGTTGCAAGAGCGATAAGCCCATGCAGCTGTACAAGGACCAGGCCTCTCCGCTGTTCACGTTCCTTAGCCGCCCGATGCTAGACTTGTTCCGTTGCAAGAACGGCATGAAGTTTACCGCCATGGCCGGCGACCAGATTATTGAAGAAGACATGTGTAAGGCATTCAAGCCCGCACCGATTACGATTGGCCGCCTGCTTGAAATCTACCCCGAAATGACAAGCATCCACTACACCGCTGACGCCCGTTCTACGGGTGACGGCGTCGCCGCCGATGCAAGCATCGAACTTCACTCATTCAACCAGTACCAGAGAAGCGTGAACTGGTCTACCAAACTTGGCAACGTGGGCGTCACACAGAAGCTCACCGGCATTCCGACGGGCCGCGACACCACCAAGAAGATTTTGGCTGTCACCCGCACGCATACCGACAGCCTGGATTATTTTGAATTCCACCCGAAGGGCATGCAGCTCGGCAACTGGACCGTTTGCATCGACAATCCGGAAAACAACCAACCGCTTTACTGGCTCGGCGAAACGACCCGCAACTGGTTCTACTTTAGCAAGCAGACCAAGGGCAAGAACCGCTGCGCTACCATGAACGAAATCCGCGACATTGCCAACATCGAAAGCACCGAAGCGCCGACACTCGGATTCCCCTACTGGTCAGACATGATGATCAGCGGCGTGCGTCAGCCGGCCCTGAAGGTTCCGGTGCTGTTCAAGTATGCAGGCATTCCTGACGGCAACGCCATTACGGTGCAGGTCGGCAAGAAATGGGTTGCCGCCGAATACGATTCCGAGCCTCGCGAAATCGTGATTGAAGGTGCCCAGCTCCCCGAAGAAGGAACCTTCACCATCAAGCTCGTTGACGAAGCCGGACACAAGGCAAGCTATAACGTAGACATCCCCGAGATGTAACATGGCACGCCTGACTGAAGCCGAAGCTCTAGATTTATTTTTAAACGCCCCGCTCGACGAACTCTGTGCCCGCGCGAATGCCGAAAAGGAGCGCAGGCATGGGGATTCCGTATATTGGGTGAACAACCGCCAGATCAACTACACCAATGTGTGCGTGTTGCACTGCAAGTTCTGCGCGTTCTCTAAAATCAAGAAGGATAGCCCCACCGCTTACGACTGGGACTACGACACCATTCGCAACAAGGCTGCCGAAGCCATTGCAGGCGGTGCCCGCGAACTGCACATTGTGGGCGGTCTACATCCGGACCATCCGTTCGATTACTACATCGAAATGTTGCGAAAATTGCGCGTGGAATTTCCGAAGGTGAACCTGAAGGCGTTTACCGCTGTGGAGATTTGCCACTTCGCGAAAATTTCGGGACAGACTCCGCTACAGATTATGACCACGCTGAAGGAAGCAGGCCTTGATGCACTGCCCGGTGGCGGTGCCGAAATCCTGGTGCAGGATGTCCGCGACCAGATATGCCCGGGCAAAGAAACTGGCGAAGAATGGCTCGACGTTCATCGCGCGGCCCATAAGATCGGAATCCCGACGAATGCGACAATGCTCTTTGGCCACATTGAAAAGCCCGAAGACCGTATCGCCCACATGAAGATGCTGCGCGACTTGCAGGACGAAGCTCCGGGCTTTTTCGCCTTCATTCCGCTGGTGTACCATCCGGAACATAATGCGCTGCATAAGATTGTCCCGAACATTACTAGCGAAGAAGACATTCTGCGCACGGTCGCCGTCGCAAGACTTTTCCTCGACAACTTCCCGCACATTAAGGCGTACTGGATTCAGATGGGAATCGAGACCGCAATGAAGGCGCTCCACGCCGGCGCGTCTGATTTGGATGGTACGATTATCGAAGAAAAGATTACGCACGCCGCCGGCGCCACGGTTCCCGTGGGCATGAGCCCCGACCGCATGAAGTCCCTGATTACAAACGAAGGGCTCGTGCCAGTGGAGCGCGATGCGCTGTACGAACGATTCTCTTAACGATTAAAAATTAGTCGCAATCGCCGTGGTACGACGCTCTAGCGTTGCATTGGCTTTTGACAAATTCTTGAGACAAGCCTTTCCACTGGTCTTCTTTAAGACAAGCGTTATACTTTTTGTGGTCAATGCAATTATCCATTTCTCGGGCTTCGTCTCCCCACCATTCTTCGGCACAAGAATCGTCACTTGCACAGCTACATGACTGCAGCATAAAAGCGGCAGCCATAAGCGCAAATGCAAGCAACATCTTGTTCATACGCAATTACTGTCTCGTGAGCGTCTTGTACTTGATGGGCTTCGGGTTGTCGGCGTCTTCGCCCAAGCGCTTGCGGCGATCGGCTTCGTATTCGCTCCAGTTGCCTTCGAACCACACGACCTTGGAGTCGCCTTCGTAAGCGAGGATGTGGGTGGCGATACGGTCGAGGAACCAGCGGTCATGGGAAATAATCACGGCACAGCCTGCGAACTTGAGGATTGCCTGTTCCAGGGCCTGCAACGTTTCGATATCCAAGTCGTTGGTCGGTTCGTCGAGGAAGAGCACATTGCCCGGTTTCTGCAGGTTCTTCGCCATGAGCACTCGGTTGCGTTCACCACCGGAGAGCTGCGAGAGCTTCTTCTGCTGAGCTGCACCCGTGAAGTTGAAGAGACCGCAGTAAGCACGGCCATTCATCTTGCGGTCGCCCACCAAGATTTCGTCGTTGCCCCCCGTAATGGATTCCCAAACCGTTTTGGAATCGTCCAAGCTTTCGCGGCCCTGTTCCATACTGATGATTTCGACAGTTTCACCAATCTTGAGCGTACCGCCATCCGGCTTTTCCTGGCCCATAATCATCTTGAACAAAGTTGTCTTACCAGCACCGTTCGGACCAATGATACCCACGATGCCCGAGCGCGGCAAGCTGAAGTTCAAATCATCGAACAGCACCTTTTCGCCAAAGGCCTTCTGCAAATGTTCCGCCTGGATAACGACATCGCCCAAGCGCTTGCCATTTGCAATGTGAATCTGAGCCACCTTGATCTGTTCCTTGGAATCTTCGGCCAAGAGTTCTTCGTAAGCCTTGAGACGAGCCTTGCTCTTTGCCTGGCGAGCCTTCGGACTCTGCTTGACCCATTCCTGTTCACGAGCGAGGCGCTTCTGACGGTCAGATTCACCCTTTTCTTCGTTCTTCATGCGTTCAAGTTTCTGGTCAAGCCACTGGGCGTAATTGCCTTCCCAAGGAATGCCGCGACCGCGGTCAATTTCCAAAATCCAGTTCGTTACGTTGTCAAGGAAGTAACGGTCATGCGTCACTAAAATCACGGAGCCCTTGTATTCACGGAGGTGGCGTTCGAGCCATGCAACCGTTTCGGCATCCAAGTGGTTCGTCGGTTCGTCAAGGAGCAACAAATCCGGTTCTTCGAGAAGCAAGCGGCAGAGAGCCACACGGCGCTTTTCACCGCCGGAGAGGTTCGTCACCGGCCAGTCGCCCGGCGGGCAGCGGAGTGCATCCATTGCAATTTCGATATTGCGGTCGAGGCTCCACAGGTCCTGCGCGTCGATGATGTCCTGTAGCTTCGCCTGTTCGTCGAGGAGCTTGTTCATCTCGTCGTCTTCCATCGGTTCAGCAAACTTCATAGAGATTTCGTTGAAGCGGTCAAGAATCGCCTGCTTCTTGGCAACAGCCTGCATCACGTTTTCCTTGACGGTCAAGTTCGGGTCCAGCTGCGGTTCCTGCGGCAGGTAGCCCGCGGTGCGGCCCGGTTCAATCCACGCTTCGCCCTGGAATTCCTTGTCGATGCCCGCCATAATGCGCAACAGCGTCGACTTACCGGCACCGTTCTGGCCGATGATACCAATCTTTGCGCCATAGTAGAAACTCAAAGAAATGTCCTTCAGCACCTCCTTGTTAGGCGGATAGGACTTGGTCATCTTGTACATGTAGAAAACGAATTTTTCTGCTTTATTCTGTTCGGCCATAATTAGCTCGCTTCGCTTCGAAATGTGAGGTGTGAAGTGTGAAATGTGAAGTTTGATCAAATATAACAAATAAACCTTTACTATACTTGTGTCATGAAGTTCGTTTACGCCATAATCGCAAGTCTGGTCTTTGCCATCTGCGCTCATGCACAAGACAACTTCCAGCGATTCTCATTGCTGCCCTTTGGCGCTTACACCGAAGAAACCAAGATTCAGTACGGTGCTGTATTCGTCCTGTTCTTCAGGCCATTCCAAGAAGGCGAAAACATTTCTTCGATGGATTTTATTGCACGCGGAACCACGCGCGGGCAGTTCCAATTCCAGTATGCCCCGAACTTGTGGCTTTTTCAAGACCATTTGCACATTCCGGCAAAACTCAACTTGAACAAGTGGCAATACTCACTGTTTGAACGAGGTGCCCGCGGAGATTTTGACCGCATAGACGAATACAAGAGCACCTTTATCTACGGCAAGATTCCCTTCGAAATGAACTTCGGCATTTCGAACAACATTCCTCTGCGTTACGGAATTGTATTAGAAGGTGAAGCCCGCGACAACGAACTCGGAAGCGACATCCCCAAAAATTACCAAGACAGATTTTATTTGGGCGGCGGCTACCTTTTGGTTCTTGATAAAAAAGACAACGACAACTGGCCCACCAAAGGCTACTACGCAAGCTTTGAAGAAATCTTTTTCGGCGGCGACTTTAGCTACCACACTGAAACGTTTGACGCAAGATTCTACGCTCCCCTATTCTGGGAAACTTCCATCGCTCTCGGGCTTTACGCAAAGCAGAGCCGCGGCAGCAACGTTCCGCTCGGATGCCTCGCCGGCCCCGACGGCACCAAGCGATTCCGCGGCGTAGAATCAGGAATCTGGAGCGACACGCAGGCCTTAATCTGGCAAATGGAATTCCGCCGCCCGCTCTTCTGGCGATTCGCAGGCGTTATCTTTGGTGAAGCCTTGCAATCGGCACCCTACTTTAGCGAACTCTTTAGGCGCCAAGTGCATTACGCCGTAGGCTTCGGCGGACGCCTCGCCTTGAACAAAAGCGAAAAGCTGCACGCCCGCGGCGACCTTTCGCTTGTCGACGGTAAGCACATCGGCATTACGATTGATTTGAGAGAATCGTTCTAATTTTTATCAAAATGCATACAAAAAAGGCCGCGAGTGAATCGCGGTCTTTTTCGCAAGTGTATAGATTCTTCGACTCCGGCGTTACACGCCTCCGCTCAGAATGACACAGAAACGGCTATTTGACGGAAGCAGTCAGCAGCTTGGTAATCGCGCTGACGTATTCCGCCGGATTCGGGAGCGGAGAACCTTCGGCAAGCAGAGCCTGGCCGTAGAGGGCCTTCGGCCAATCGCCCAGGTCTTCCTTGGCTTCGACTTTCTTCTTGAGCATCTCGCAAATCGGGTGCGTCGGATTGATTTCCAGGATACGCTTACTCTTCGGCAAGTTCTTCTGGCCCATCGCCTTCATCATGCGTTCCATCTGGGCGCTCATGGCGTCTTCGCTGGTCACAAGGCAGCAGGGGCTGTCTTTGAGGCGGCTAGACACGCGGACTTCCTTGATATCTTCGTCCAAGACCTTCTGCAGGTTTTCGCAGAGGCCCTTGAAGATTCCCTTGTTGGCCTCTTCGGCCTTCTTTTCGTCTTCGGTCTTTTCGAAGTCCACGTCGCCGCGGGCGATGTCGTGGAACTTCTTGTCGCCGAATTCGGTGAGGCTCGACATCATGAATTCATCGATGCCGTCGCTCATGAGCAGCACTTCGTAGCCCTTCGCCTTGAAGGCTTCGAGCATCGGGTTAGACTTCACGGCGTTCTTGTCGCCGATGAGGTAGTAGATTTCCTTCTGGCCTTCCGGCATGCGCTTCACGTATTCATCGAGGCCCACGAGAGCATCGCCTTCAGTCTTGGTGCTTTCGAAACGGAGCAACTTCTTGAGCTCGTCAAGATGTTCCCAGTTCATGTAGAAGCCTTCCTTCAAGACCATGCCGAGTTCGCGCCACCAGGCGTTGTACTTTGCGGCATCCTTGTCGGCCATGTTCTGCAAGGCGTCGAGCACCTTCTTGATCACGTGCTTACGGATGTTGGTGATAATCTTGTTGTTCTGCAAGATTTCACGGGATACGTTCAGCGGCAAGTCTTCGCTATCGACCACGCCGCGCACAAAGCGGAGCCAAGGCGGCAGCAAGTCCTTGCAGTCGTCCATGATAAAGACTTTCTTCACGTACAGCTTGAGGCCGTGCAATGCGTCGTTATGCCAGATGTTGAACGGAGCCTTGCTCGGGATGTACACGAGGCTCCAGAATTCCTGGGAACCTTCGGCGTGGCTGTGGCTCCAGGCGGCCGGTTCGTCGGCTTCGTGGCTGATGACGTTGTAGAAATCCTTGTACTGTTCTTCGGTGACTTCCTTTTCGCTCTGGCGCCAAAGGGCCTGCTTTTCGTTCAAGCGTTCTTCGGGCTTTTCTTCGAGTTCGCCCTTGTCGTTCTTCGTTGCTTCGGGGTGGAAGTAGATGCCGTAGCTCACGAAGCCGCTGTACTTCTGGACGATGTCCTTGATCTTCCATTCGCTGGCGAAGTCGACCGCGTCTTCGTCGTCCTTGAGGTAAAGCGTAATCTTGGTACCCACCTTGTCGCGCGGGGCTTCGGAAATCTCGAATTCACCCGTGCCTTCGGAAGACCACAGGTAACCCTGAGTTTCGCCGGCCTTCAAGGTCAACACTTCGACCTTCTTTGCGACCATGAACACGGAGTAGAAACCTACACCGAACTGGCCAATCAAATCGACGCTGCCCTTGTCGCCTTCCTTCAAATTCTTGATGAAGTTCTTGGTGCCGCTACGAGCGATGGTGCCCAGGCAGTTGATCAAGTCTTCCTTGTTCATGCCGATACCGTTGTCTTCCACAACGATGCGCTTGCCTTCCTTGTTCACCGAGATATCGATGCGGAGCTGCGTGCCCTGCGGCAAGAGTTCTGCATTCGAAAGCGAGAGGAAACGGCGCTTGTCCAGTGCGTCCGCCGCGTTCGAGACGAGTTCGCGGAGGAAAATTTCCTTGTTGCTGTAAAGGGAGTTGATCATCAAGTTCAGCATGTCGCGAACTTCGGTCTGGAATTCCATCTTCTCTGTTGCCATTTTTCTGTCCTTTGTCATCCCCGCGAAGGCGGGGATCTCCTTGATGTTTAATTTTCAAGCGGTCTAGGCTGTCAAAATGTTTCAAAATGAAACAAGATAACGGCCCTGCCTTGTTTTCGCTATAGAAGATGCAAGAACCGTGCCAATAAAAGACCGTTCGGCTCTACCGAATAAACAAGAATACGAGGCGCTTGTCGCTCACAAAAGACCGTTCGGCATAAAAGAAAAAGGGGCTCTCGATTGAGCCCCGACATTCAAATCGCTTTCGTAATCTTACTTGATAAAGATCAGTCCGAGGATACCCACGGCCCACACGTACCAGGCGAAGTGCTGGAACTTGCCCTTCTGCAAGAATGTCATGAGCCACTTGAGGGCGATAATACCGAAAATAAACGAGACGACCATGCCCACCAGGAGTTCCGGGGTGAAGCTGCCTGCATCGGCACACTTCAGAGCCTTTTCCGGGTCGAGGAGTGCTTTTTCCGGAGTCATGGACTGGCACTTGAACCACTTGATGCAGTCGAGGAGTGCGGCACCACCCACGGCCGGAATACTCATGAGGAAACTGAATTCACCCGCGTACTTGCGGTTCACGCCCATGAACATCATGGCGCTGATGGTAGAACCGCTGCGGCTGATGCCCGGAATGCAGGCAATGCCCTGTACCGTACCGGTCACGAGTGCACGCCACCAGTTCATCTTGACGCCTTCGTTATCCGGATGCTTGGCTCCAGTAGCGCCCCACTGCGAGGTAAACAGCAACAAGCCCGTAAAGAGTTCGGCGACGCACACGGCACGCGGATTCTCGAACAGGCCTTCGAGAGCGTCCTTGAAGCCGAGGCCGATCAAAGCCGTCGGGATGCTTGCCAGAACGATGTAGCCCGCTTCGCGCAGTTGGTCCGGATTTTTGCGGATGCAGCCCACGATGATGTCGGTAATCTTCTTGTGGAACACCACGAAGATAGAAAGCAACGTTCCGGCATGGAGCATGATGTCGAAGAACATGCCCGCCTCGTTCATGCCAAGGAGTTCGTGGCCCAGCACGAGGTGGCCGGAACTGGAAATGGGGAGGAATTCGGCGAGGCCCTGCAAAAGGCCGAGAATGATAGATTCAAACATAGTAGGGTAAATGTAGCTTTTAGTAAGAAGTAGGAAGTAGGCAGTAGGAAGTATTTTGCAATTTTGAGACACATTTTAGCTGTTTTCTGTCTACTGTCTACCGTCTACTGTCTACTTCTTTTTTCTATAATTTTTTTCATGCGCAAATTCCTCCTCTGCTTTCACGATTTCAGCGTCTGGAACTACCAGAAAGTCACCCCGATTCTTGAAGAACTCAAGGACCTGGCAGGTAGACCTTTCAGCGTGCTCGTTATTCCGGATACCGAAAAGGCCCCCTCCGACATGGTCAAGGGCTTTCGCGAAACACTCCAGAAGCTTAAAGCAGACGGTTTCGAACTTGCACTCCACGGCTACAAGCACCAGGCCGAATTCAGCCAGGGCCGCAGCTACGCCGGCCTTATCGGAATGAACCTGACCGGTGGCGAAGCCGAATTTGCAGGCCTCAGCGAATTTGAATCGAGCAGACTTTTGCACCTGGGCCTAGACGCCTGGAAAGATTTGACTGGTGACTCCGAAAAGCCCGCCGCATTTGTCCCGCCGACTTGGTACAGCAACAAGTTCCTGCCGAGCCAGGTGCATGCCGAAAAAATGCTTTACGAAGAACGATTCGCCCTGGTGACCGCCAAAGGCAAGCGCTACGCCTCCCCTGTCGCCAGTTTCGCAGGCATTCCCGACTTTTTGATCAAGGCCGCCTTCAAGTTCGGTGCCATCGCCCTGAAGGTTCCTGTCGGACTCCCCCGCATCGCTCTCCACCCGGTGGATTTCCCTGCGCGGACCGACAAAATCCACGATTTGATCCGCATCGCCTTGAACAGCGGGCGCAAGCTTTCGCAGTACAAAGACCTGTAAGCCTAATATTTTTCCTGCCGACTGCATAGTGCCAACAGCCCACTATTTTCCTATATTTGGGTTACTATGAGCTTAAAATTCGAAACCCCCATTACCGAAGTTCCGCTGTTCCACCAGGGCAAAGTACGCGACATGTACGACCTGGGCGACAGCTTCCTGATGGTCGCCAGCGACCGTCTTTCCGCTTTTGACGTGGTGCTCCCCACCCCGATCCCTGGTAAGGGCAAAATCCTGAACCAGCTTTCGCTGTTCTGGTTCCAGCACCTCGGCATGAAGAACCACCTCATCACCGCCGACGTGAACGAATACCCGGCAGTCTTGAAGAAGCACGCCGACTACCTCCGTGGCCGTTCCATGATCGTCAAAAAGGCTCACCGCCATTCCGTGGAATGCATCGTCCGCGGCTACATCGTGGGTTCCGGCTGGAAGGACTACCAGAAGACCGGCAAGATTTGCGGTCACGTTCTCCCGGAAGGCCTGCAGCTCTGCCAGAAGCTCGAAAAGCCGCTCTACACGCCGAGCACCAAGCCCGACGTTGGCCACGACGAAAACATCAGCTTCGAACAGACTTTTGACATCGTTGGCGAAAAGGTTGCAACGACTCTCCGCGACATGTCTTTGGACATCTACACGAAGGCCCGCGACTACGCTGCAAGCAAGGGCATCATCCTCGCCGACACCAAGTTCGAATTCGGTGAAATCGACGGCGAAACCATCCTCATCGACGAAGTGCTGACTCCGGACTCCAGCCGTTACTGGCCGGCAGACAAGTACCAGGTGGGTAAGAACCAGGAAAGCTTCGACAAGCAGTACGTGCGCGACTGGCTCGAAACTCTCGACTGGGGCAAGACCTATCCGGGTCCGGAAATCCCTGCCGACGTGGTGAAGAACACGCTCGCGAAGTACGAAGAAATCTTCGTGCGCCTCACCGGCAAGCAGCCTGAATTGTAATTTCTATAGCGCGATGGTTTTAAGCCATTCACGCATTTCATAGACATCAACTTTCGCCCGCAACGACTTGTGGGCGATTCTTGCACCCGGCAACGTCGCCATCTTTTTCGGATTGAGCGACATGCCTACACGGCCGAGGTCTAGGCGGTCGGCATCGTAGCAGGTGTTGATGGTCGGATCATCGGTCTGATGTTCCTTGGTGTGATAAAAGCAGGCGTGATAAAGTTGGTCGAACTGTTCCTGCGTAATTTCGAGAAGGCCTTTTTCGAAGCATTCCTTGGCAAAGGCGGCTCCGCGTTCACCATGTTCGCCATCGTAGCCGTCATCTTCGCGCTTGCAGTCGTGAAAGAGAGCGAACAGTCGCACGACTGTCACGTCGGCACCTGTAATGGGCGCAAGGAGCAAACCGTTGAATTCCACCTGCCGCCAATGAGCAAGCCCATGAATCGTCGAATCCACAATTCGGTTACTATAGACAAACTCTTGTAAGGCAGCAAAATCTAGCATAGATCCTTCGACTTCACTTCGTTACGCTCAGGATGACACGTTGTGCATTGTGATGACACAACGTGTCATTTTCCATAATGCTCCTTCAGGTCCATCAGGCATTGGAGCGCCTGCATCGGTGTCATTTCTTCGGGTTTCAAGCGGCGGATTTCTTCTTTAAGGAGCTGCGTGGATTCGTCAGGGGGAGCGAACAGGTCGACCTGCGGCTTTTCCATGAGCTTCTTGTGGGTCGCGCCATCGCTCGGGTCAATCTTCTGCTTTTCGAGGCGCAAAAGAATCTTGCGGGCGCGGCGAAGCACGTTATTCGGGAGGCCCGCCATTTCGGCCACGTGAATGCCGTAGCTGGAGTCGCAAGCGCCTTCCAAAATCTTGTGCAAGAAAATCAGCTTGTCGCCCTTTTCCTGGACGCCCACCTGGAAATTGCCAGCGTGTTCAAGGCTTTCGACAAGGCCCGTGAGTTCGTGGTAGTGCGTTGCAAACAGCGTGATGGCGGCGCGGGCCGGTTCGTCGTGCAGCGTTTCTACAATCGCCCATGCAATCGAGAGGCCATCAAAGGTACTGGTTCCGCGACCGATTTCGTCGAGAAGCACCAGGCTGTGCGAAGTCGCATTGCGCAAGATGTTTGCGGTTTCGATCATTTCCACCATGAAGGTCGAAAGGCCGCGGCTCAGGCGGTCGCTGGCACCCACGCGGGTAAAGATGCGGTCCACCACGCCGATGCGGGCACTTTCGGCAGGCACAAAGCAGCCGATTTGCGCCATAAGTACAATGAGCCCTGTCTGGCGCAGGTAAGTCGATTTACCGGCCATGTTCGGGCCTGTAATGAGCATGAGGCGCGTGGCTTCAGGCGATAGATTCACATCGTTCGGGATAAAGTCGAGGTCGGAATTCACCGCGACAATCACCGGATGGAAACCGCCCTTGATTTCGATGCCCGAGCCTTCGAAGACTTCGGGGCAAACGTAATTGTACTTGCGTGCGGCGCGGGCAAAGCTGTAAAGCGTATCGACATGGGCAATCGCATTTGCGATTTCTTGCAGTTCGGCACGCCAGCTGTTCACGCGTTCGCGCAGTTCGCAGAAAATCTTGTATTCGAGCGCATGAATGTTGACTTCGGCATTACTGATGATGGATTCGCATTCCTTCATCTCGGGCGTAATGTAGCGTTCTCCATTCACCGTCGTCTGCTTGCGGATGTATTCGTCAGGAATCGGACTCGTGGCCTTCGCCATCTGCGCCTTGGTAATTTCGATGTAGTAACCGAAAACGCGGTTGTAACCGACCTTCAGGCTCGGGATGCCGAGGCGTTCACGCTCGCGGACTTCCAAGGAGGCAATCCATTCGCGGCGTTCCTTGATGTCTTCGTTCATCGCGTCGAGTTCTGCGTTTGCACCCGCGCGAATCATGCCGCCCTCGCGCACGGTCAGCGGCAAGTCATCATTAAATTGCGAGAGGAGTTCTTCGCCACGGCCTCGGGCGGCAATGAGGGCCGCTCGCATCGGTTCAAAAATCGGCGAATTCAAGCCTTCCAGAACATCAGCCACCTTGGATGCCTGCGAAAGCGAACGGCCCATGCCCGCCAAGTCGCGGGCATTCGCGCGGCCAGAACCCACACGGCCCATCAGGCGTTCCATATCGAGAATCGAAGTCAGCGATTCCTTCAGTTCGTCAAGAGCGACCGGATTATTGACAAGTTCTTCGACGGCTTCTTCGCGTTCCCTGATGCGGTCCACCGAAATCAACGGGTGACTCACCCATTCCTTCAAGTTGCGCCCGCCCATCGCGGTCACCGTAAAGTCGAGCACGTAGCAGAGCGTGCTGCTGATGTCGTCGGCATTCAGCGGACGCACCAGTTCCAAGTTACGCAACGTACTCGGATCAAGCGTCATGTAGTCGTCGAGATTCAGAATCTCGAGCGTCGTAAAATGCGAAAGTTCGGACTTCTTCTGATCCATCAGGTACTGAAGAAGCGCTCCCGTCACCTGCGTTTCGACCACTCGCCCATCCAAGCCAAGACCGTCCAAAGCCTCGACCTTAAAATGCGTAAACAGCACATCCTTCGCGGAATCTTCGCCGAACAGGAATGCCGGAAGCTCCGTCACCAAAATGTTTTCGGAGCGGATCAAGTCCATCACTCCGCTAGGAATCACAGTTCCTTCGGGCACTACGACTTCTTTCGGCATACGGCGGCAGAATTCACATTCGAACGCCTGCACCGAACTCTTGCAAGCGGCCAAGTAGCCGGTCGTCACGTCGGCAATCGCAAACGAGACCGAGTCCTTTTCGGGAATGAAGGCGCAAAGGTAATTCGCCTCTTTCGCATTCAGGTTCGATTCGTCCATCGCGGTGCCGGCACTGATGATTTCTACAATGTCGCGCTTGACGATTCCCTTGGCGAGTTTCGGGTCTTCCACCTGTTCGCAAATGGCGATGCGGTAACCCGCCGCCACCATCTTGGGCACGTAGCGGTCCGCGGCATGGTGCGGGAACCCGCACAGGGGCGTTGCTCCCGAGGCACCGTTATTGCGGCTCGTGAGCGTAAGTCCTAAAATTTTGGAGGCAACTACAGCATCGTCTTCGAAAAGTTCGAAGAAGTCGCCCATTCTAAAAAACAAGATGCAGCCGGGATTCTGTTTCTTGATCTCGTAATACTGCTGCATTAACGGGGTCACAGCCATTAGGCATCTCCCATCGACAATTCAACCTGGTCCGGATTTTCTTCGGGTTGCTTGGGTTCTTCGGGGCTCACCGATTCGGGTTTCGCGTACTGCGGCACCAAAGCACCCGCTTCCAGAAGTTCACTGAATTCGCGGAGTCGCGGCAGGTCTTCAGGAATGCGGTTGATGCCAAAATACTTCATGAATTCCTGCGTCGTCACGTAGGTATAGGGGTTACCCACCGTATCGGCACGGCTACCCAGCGCAATAAAGCCCTTGTCAAGCAAGTTACGAATCGGGCCATCGACCGACGACACGCCACGCACCTGTTCAATGGCAGCCTTGGTAATCGGCTGCTGGTAAGCGATGACCGCCAAAGTTTCAAGCGCCGCCTGGCTAAGCCTACGGGCGTTTGCTTCGGGGAACAGTTTGCGCACCCACGGGTAATACTTCGCACGCGTGCGGAAACGGTAACCGCCCGCCTGTTCCACGATTTCGAACGGGGAATTAATCTTGTTCAGCGAATCGTTCGCCGCAATCAAAGCATCGGACACCAAGCGCGCATCCAGAAAATCACCCAGAATTTCACGCAGCTTCTTGAGCGTCACAATGTCAGGAGACGCAAACACCAGCGCCTGGATAATGCGGGCCAAATCCTCTTGGCTCTCGACTTTCGGGAGTTCCGCCGATTCTTCGGCCAAATCGTCCAAATTCTGATTTTCTTCCATACGCTTACCAAGATACAAATTTTCAGTTCAAGATCTACCAATAGATCCCGGCTCGGGGGCCGGGATGACATTCTAAGCTAGAACACAACCAAGTCATTCTTGTGAATCAGTTCGTCGGCGACATCCTTGCCCAAGAGTTCGTGAACCTGGGCCGTCTTCTTGTGAAGCACAAGTTTCAAGGTTTCGCTGTCGAACTTCGCGACACCGCGTGCCACCGGCTCGCCGGTCTCGCTCAAGACTTCAATCAGGTCGCCCTTGTCAAAGTGCTTCTTGACGGCGCATACGCCCACGGGGAGCAGGCTAGAATGCTTTTCGCGCAAAGCCTTCACGCCGCCTTCGTCCACCACCACGGCCCCGCGCGGAGTCGTTACGAAGCTGAGCCAACGCTGACGGCTATTGAGCTTTTTCTTGGAGCCCACAAAGAGCGTGCCTTCGGCATTTTCAAAAATCACCTGGTGCGGCAATACCTTCATGCCGCTCGCGAGGAACGCGTTGCAACCACTCTTGGTCACGTTACGGATCGCTTCGAGCTTGCTGCGCATACCGCCGGTACTCACGGCAGAACCCGTTTCACCGGGCTTACCCGCAAGGGCCAAAACGGCAGGCGTAATTTCCGGCACAAAGCGGAGCAAACGGGCATTCGGATTTTTCTTCGGATTATCATCGAAGAGTCCGTCTTCGTCCGTGAAAATCAAAAGCAAGTCGGCATCAAGGAACAGCGCCACATCGCTCGAAAGCTTATCGTTATCGCCCACCTTGATTTCGGCAACAGCCAGCGAGTCGTTTTCATTGATAATCGGAACAATCTTACGAGCAAGCATCGCCTTGATGGTGTTCTGCAAATTCTTGTAGCGGTTGCGGTCGCGGAAGTCTTCGGCAGACAAAAGAATCTGGCCCACCGAAAGCTGCATCCAACGGAACATTTCGCGGTAGGCGTACATGAGGTCAATCTGGCCCACAGCAGCGCAGGCCTGCTTTTCGGCAAGCACCGTCGGCTTTTCCTTGTAGCCCAGCTGGCTCATGCCTGTTCCCACGGCACCGCTTGTGACAATCACAACTTCCTTGCCCGCTTCCATGAGGCGAGCAACGGAATCTGCAAGTTTCTGGATATAACGGGTGCGAACGCCGCCCTTTTCGGAGTCGACCAAAATACGGGACCCGATCTTTACGACAATACGGCGGGATTCATCGAGAATATTCTTTCTTAATTCACTCATATGTAGTAGACAGTGGTTAACGGCAAACAAGCAATCTAATCGCGTCTAGGCGAATCTGCGGGTTTGAAATAATCTTTTTCCATTCCTGCGCGTTCTTGCGGAGCTGTTGCAGCTGGGCGTTGTTGCCCGCCTTGCCACGCATGCTCAGCAAATGGTTCATGCGCTGGTATTCCTGTTCGGCGCGGGCTTCGACAGCTTCTGCTGCCACCTCGGCAATTTCCTTTGCCTTGGCAGACACAATGCGGCGAGCAATGGCGAGGCCTTCTTTGCCAAAGTACTTGAGCGTCATGTTCACGGCAGCGTTCCCCTGCGGAACAGGCACATCCTTGAAGTTTGCGTTCTTTAGTTCCGGCACCTTTTCGGTCAAGTCTTCACCCGTCGGGTTCACGAGCACGCTAATGTAGCGCGGGCCCGCAAGGTCAGATACGCCCCATTCTTCGGAGACCGAGAAGTCCACCGCAAAGTTGTACTGCATCACAAGGCCGCGCATTCCGGAATTCTGCCAGATGTTGCATGCCACGGCACCATTGTCGAGCGAGGTTTCAAAGTCAATCACGCCCTGCGAAAGCGGGTGTTCCAAGCTCACGAAGTCCACTTCGTCGTGCACCATGGCCACGTTGCGGTCAAAGGTCACAGTCAAGCTAGACGTATCGCAGAAGCGAGCATCTTCATCGCCACCGCCCGAACTTTCTTCGAAGTTTCCGACAGCCTGCGTCACGCGGCCACCGCCACCGGCGCCCGCCATGCCAACGCTTTCCGGCATACCAGGAATCGAGCCCGATTCCACCTGCGTACCCATGCTAATGATGTAGCAGCCCTTGATCTTACTCTTTTCGATTTCAAGACCGCGGTCCATCAGCGACGAGAACACCAGCGTTTCCAAATCCTTGTCGGCGTCAATCTTCAAGATGGCATCGGTGATTTCTTTAGCCTTCGCCGGGTTGCGGGAGTTGAATTCCAGCAAGCGGTCGCGGCCCTTTTCAATATTCTTGCGCATGGTGTCGCAGTCCTTTTTGACCTGCGGAATCACCGTGTCCACAAAGTTCTGGAGCAATGCCTGCGGTTCGGCCAAAGCGGCAATCAGTTCGTCGGTGTACTTGAGGAAGAGTTCGCCACCGCTCATCATCGGAGTGCCGAAGGCGTTCAAGCCGTTGTGGTACCAGCGGAACATGACTTCCTGACCGGAGCCCTTCACATACGGCACGTGAATAATGATGTTTTCGGTCTGACCGATACGATCCAAGCGGCCAATACGCTGTTCCACCAAGGCCGCATCGAGCGGCAAGTCGAATAGAATCAGGTGATGGGCAAACTGGAAGTTGCGGCCTTCGGAACCGATTTCAGATGCAATCAACAAGTTCGCGCCGTTTTCTTTACTGAAGTTTGCAGCGGCCTTGTCGCGGGCCATAATCGTCATGTTCTCATGGAACATCGAGAAGGCACCCTCGCCCATGTATTCGTTCAAGAGCGTTTCAAGAGCCTGCACCACCTGAATCGATTCGCAAATCAGGAGCACCTTATCATTAGCGTGTTCCTTCAAGAATCCCTTGAGCCACACGTAGCGTTCGTCGAGCGCCCAGGCGTCGGAATAGCTCGTGCACAAGAGGCCATTTTCCTGAATGTCGGTGGACATGTCCAAATCGTTTTCGGCAGCCACGTTCACCATGTCGCGGTAATTCTTGTTCGGCTCCAGCGGAATTTCGTCGAGCACGCGCTTCGGGAATCCGCCCACGCCCTTACGGGTATTGCGGAACACCACCGAACCTGTACCCACGGCATCTACAATGCGGCGGATCCATTCGTCGGCCGGCATGCTCTTTGCGCTTTCCTGTTCAAGCCACGGGCGGATAATCGACTTCTTCGGCACGCATTCGTTCAAGTCGTCCCAGCTCATGGTCTGGCCGGGGTCCGTCGGCAACTTCGAAAGTTCGTTCACCAGCTTGCGGTAAGCGTCCTGGTCCTTGATAAAGCTGTTGTAGTCCGCAAAGCGCACGGGGTCGAGCATCTTCAAGCGGTTGAACTGCGATTCCGGATGGAACTGCAGCGGCGTACCCGTCAAAAGCAGCACACCCTTCGAGCGCTGAATCACGGCGTTAGCAAGCAAGTATTCGTGGCTCGTGAATCCGTCTTCGCAAACCAGGTGGTGCGCTTCGTCAATAATCACCATGTCCCAAGTTGTCTTGAGCAAGTCTTCGATCAACGCGGGCTGCTTGATCAAGAAGTCGATGGAGCAAATAATATCGTTTGCAATCGTGAACGGATTCGGGCGGTCATCGTCGTCGTTCACGAACAGGCCCTTGATGTAGCCTTCATCCACCAGCGTGAACAAGTGGTTAAAGCGGCGCTTCATTTCCACAAGCCACTGGTGCTTGAGCGTTTCGGGCACAATAATCAACGTACGGGTCAGGCGACCGCGGGCCTTGAGTGCATGCCAAATCATGCCGGCTTCAATCGTCTTGCCGAGGCCAACTTCGTCGGACAGCATCAAGCGCGGGAGCGTAGAACTGTCGCAGGCGCGGCTGCACAAGTAATACTGGTGCGGAATCATCGAAGTTCGCGGTCCAATCATGCCACGCACCGGCGACGAAATCCACTTGCAAGAAAGTTCCATGGCCGATTCGCGGCGACCGAACTGCACGCTGTTCGACACGCGGTTTTCCATGAGGGCCTTGAACAAGTCCGCAGGACGCGCAATCGAAATCTTGCCGCTCAGTTCAGATTCCTTCATCTGTCTGCCGGCACGACCCGTATACACTAACAAGCCGTCCACCTCTTTCACCGATTCCACGGTAAAAGACATACCCTTTTCGCTCTTGGCGGTATCGCCCACCGAAAGTTCAAAGCGGTCCACAGGGGCACCCATGGAACGGTAGCAACGGACATCACTTACAGCGGGGAAAGAAATCTTAACAATACGGTCTTGCACCTCGGTGACTATACCAAGCCCGAGAGTAGGTTCCGATTGACTTACATAGCGTTGGCCAATCTTGAAATTCATCATACCTCCAAAATGTAGCTTTTTTTCTAAATTATGGCTCATCATGATTTGGTACTACATAGATGAAACCGTAACAGACGGTGAACGACGCAAGGGTCCCTTTAATATCGACGAAATCAGGGACTTTGTAAAAGACGGCACAATAAAAGACGAAACTTTAGTGTGGCATTCGGGCATGGAAGCCTGGGTCGCCTGGAAAGACACCGAAGAATCCAAGGAAGTTCCGCTCTCCGAAGAAGAACAGATCAAGGCCGCCCTCGAAGCAATCATCGCTGAACACAACAAGGGTAAGCATTACGCCGGATTCTTTGTCCGTGCCATCGCCTACTTCATCGATAACGTTATTTTGTCCGCAACAGGCGTCTTGATCCTGATGATCATGAGCGCCGTTCAGGCGATTGACCTGAACGCCCTCGCCGACGCCATGAACGCCTACATCAGCAACCCCACCTCCGAAGAGGCTTTGAACAAGGTGATTGACGTTCCCGGCACGCACCTGTTCCTGATTATGTGGGGTGTGGCACAGGCCATTTACTTTATCGCGTTTACAGCCATCAAGTCGGCCACCCCTGGCAAAATGCTCGTGAAAATTCATGTCGAAGTCGCCCACGGTGAACCCATGAGCTGGGTAAGTGCCGCACTCCGCTTTATCGCAAGCCTGATTACGCAATGCACGCTCATGTTCTACGGCATCGGCTACCTGATTGTCTTTATTGACCCCAAGCGCCGTGCCCTCCACGATCACATCGCCCGCACCAGGGTTGTACATGACAAGCTCAAGAAGTAATGTGAGATGTGAAATGTGGGATTAGACATTTCACATTACACATCACACATTATATATCGTTCCTTGAGATTGCAAATTTCAGAATTACTATATTTTTCTCGGAAAACAATTACGAGATCCGAATTCATAATTCTGAATTTATTATGTACCAGTTTATTGTACCTCAGGTTAAAAAGCCGCTCGACGGCGAAGTTGAAATTTCCGGCGCCAAGAACGCAGTCCTTGCCGTAATGGCAGCAGCCCTCTTGGCCGACGGCGTCTCCGAAATCACGAACGTCCCGCACCTCAAAGACATGAAGACCATGTCCGATGTGTTGCGCGTGATTGGTTGCCACATCGGTGGCGAAGCCCACACCTTAAGAATCGACACCCGTGGTGCCGACCATCTGGAAGCCCCTTACGAACTCGTGAAGACCATGCGCGCAAGCTTCTATGTGCTCGGTCCTCTGGTAGCACGCTTTGGCCGCTGCCGCGTGTCTCTCCCGGGCGGTTGCGCATGGGGTCCGCGCCCTGTGGACTTGCACCTGAAAGGCCTCGAAGCCTTGGGCGCCAAGATTACCGTGACTCACGGCTATGTGGAAGCCACCTGCGATGGGCGCCTACCGGGCGGTACATTCCATTTCCCGATTTCGAGCGTGGGCGCCACGGTGAACGTACTCATGGCCGCCACACTTGCCAAGGGCACGAGCGTGTTGCAGAACGCCGCCCTGGAACCTGAAATCGATAACCTCGTCGATTACCTCATCGGCATGGGCGCCAAGATTCAAGGTCGCGGCACGCGCACCCTTACGGTGCAGGGCGTAGAAGCTCTACGCCCGGGTAATGGCGTCACCATTCCCGACCGTATCGAAGCAGGCACCTACCTTTGTGGTGCCGCCATTACGCGTGGCCGCGTGAAAGTCACCAAGATTATTCCCGAACACATCGCCTCGACGCTCGATGCCTTCCGCGACATGAACTGCAAGGTAAGTGTCGGCCCCGACTGGGCCGAAGTTGACGCCCGTGGCGTAGAACTCAAGCCGATTACAATTCAGACGCTCCCCTTCCCGGGCTACCCCACCGACATGCAGGCGCCCCTCATGGCAACGCTCCTCTCGGTTCCGGGCAACAGCGTGATTCAAGACACCGTCTATAACGACCGCTTCAAGCATGTGGCCGAAATGGAACGCCTGGGTGCAAACATTACACTCAGCGGCAACACCGCCACCATCAAGGGCGGGCTCCCGCTCGAAGGCGCCGACGTCATGGGCTCCGACCTGCGCGCATCTGCCGCACTCGTCCTCGCCGCGTTAATCGCAGAAGGCGAAACCAAGATCAGCCGCATCTACCACCTGGACCGCGGTTACGAAGACTTCGAAGCTAAAATGGCTAAGCTCGGTGCCGAAGTCAAGCGCGTCATCATTGACGCCGACGAACCGTAGACAGTAGGAAGTAGACAGTAGACTGTAGGCTGTTAAAAGAAAAACTCCGGCGAGGCAATCGTCGGAGTTTTCGTTTTGAAAGTTTTTGAACTATTACAGAGCGGCTTCCGTAGATTCGGTCGTTGCGCTTGCAGTCGGTTCAGAAGCATTATCGGTCGTCGACTTGCGGGAGGTCGGCTTGACCGGTTCGCGAACCACAGGCACGCATCTTTCCACAGGTTCACCGGCAGATTTCTTGTCTTCTTTTTCCAAGATTTCCTGCAACATTTCGGCAGCCTGTTCGAATTCGGCAGACTTTTCGCAAGACTTGGTAGAAAGAATCTTCTGCAAGTACTGCTTCTGCATGTTGATGTCGCATTCTTCGCCATAAAGGCCCGAAAGCTTGAACAATGCGGGGCAGGTCTTCTGGCCGTCGGGGAAGGCTTCCGACATGCGAGCAAAGACCTTTTTCGCCTTGTCAACCTGGGCAACATCAATCAGGCAGAGAGCCATCCAGTAAAGCGAATTCTCGGCGAGTTCGCCTTCTTTCATTTGCTCATAAACCTGCTTGAAACCGCTGTAGGCCAGCTTGAATTCACCGCGATGGTAATCGGAGCGGGCCGTATTGAACATCGCTTCGGCTTCCACGAGCTTTTCGGCTTCGCGTTCCAGGCTATCCATGGACACGGGCGCTGCAGGCGCACCGCTCACGACCACCTTCTTCGCCAAGATCTTGTCGGACTTGCCGAGCAACATATCCAAGCGGTAGATAATTTCTTCTTGCCTGGAATCGTTACGTTCGGACTCGTCTGCAACGCGGCGAGAAAGCATAGTGATTTCGGCCTGCATGCGTTTTTGAGCAAGCTCAGCCGCATCAAGTTCTGCACGCAGAGAATCGTTTTGAGCCTGAAGCCGTACAGCGACAGAATCAAGGTTGGCCTGAACTTCAGCGCCGACAGCCTTCATTTCCTGCGTACGGAGAACCGTCATCTGGCTACAACCCGTCAGGGCTGCGACCATAAGCAAGGGAAATACGATGTTCAATTTTTTGTTTTTCATATAACAAGTTCTTTTTAATTACCCGCAAAATTCCTCGCCTGCAGTAACAGGCAAGACGAGGACGAAATTTAAAGAATCTTATTCCTTGATGTTCACGCGGAAGTTGGCGCGACGGTTCTGGGAGTAGGCTTCTTCGGTTGCACCTTCAACCTTCGGAGCTTCCTTACCGTAGCTGACCGATTCCATGCGCTTGGCGTCAATGCCGTAAGCAACGAGGAATTCCTTCACCTTCATGGCACGCTTTGCACCGAGAGTGAAGTTGTAGTCTTCGGTACCGCGAGCATCGGTGTGGCCTTCAATCGTAATCGTGAAGCGTTCTTCCTTAATCAGGAGTTCGCCCACCTGAGCCAGGAGTTCCTTAGCCTTTTCGGTGAGTTCAGAACGGTCAAAGTCAAAGTAAACGTCTTCGCTCATGATCTGGTTGATGAGTGCTTCCAAGCGGGCACGTTCAGCTTCCAAGCGGGCGCGTTCAGCAGCCAGGCGTTCGGCTTCGAGGCGAGCCTGTTCAGCTGCCAGGGAATCTGCATTAGGTTCTGCAGCCGGAGCAACCGCGGCCGGAGCCGGTTCTGCATCCGGTTCAGTCTGGGGCTGCTGCTTCTTGGCGCAAGCAACGAGGCAGAGGGCTGCGGCAGATGCCACTACAGCGAGTTTAACGAAGTTCTTCATTTTTTACCTTCCTTTTTTGGTTGTTTAAAATCGTCATAGAAGAACGACCAAGTGGGCGAAGTATTTTCACCGGAATTGGTGATTCGCGTAACGTTGGAACCGTCCTTTCTCATAATGTAAATCTGGTACGAACCACTACGGTTGCTCGCAAAGGCAATCAGTTTGCCATCGGGCGACCAAGTGGGGTGTTCGTTGTTACCGGCGTTACTCGTAAGCTGCACAATGTCAGAACCGTCGAGAGCGCAGGTGTAAATGTTCATGTGGCCGGCATCCATCGAGGTGTAGGCAATGCGGTCTCCTTCGGGCGACCAGGCGGCGCGTTCGTTATAGCGCCCCATAAAGGTCACACGGCGCAAATCGGAACCATCCTTGCTCATCGCAAAAATCTGCGGGCCACCGCCACGGTCACTCGTAAAGAGCACTTCCGAGGCATACGGGCTCCAGGCCGGACTCGTCTGGTTCGACTTGAGGTAAGCGAATTTCTTGGCCTTGCCCGTTTCGGGGTTACCGATGTACAAATCCGTCTTGCCGTCCACCGTGCTCGAGAACAAGAGCTCGCCAGTCTTCGGGTTCACAGCCGGGCTATAAGTCTGTTCCAACTGCGGGAACACCGACTTTTCCACGCCACCAAAAGTCTTGGAATAAAGCTTCGGACGGTGCGTCTTGAAATTCACATAATAAAGACCGGCATTGCCCTTCATCCAAACAGGCATCATGCTAATGGTCGTATCGCGGGTAATCTGGCTGCGATGGAATCCGTCATAGTCGGACACCACCACCTGCTTGACGCCGTCCATCTTGGACACATAGGCAAGCTTGGTCGAGGCCACGCCGCGTTCGCCCCACAGGCGGTAAATCACCTGGTCAAAGAACTGGTGCAAGGCACGGCGCATATCCTTCTGTTCTACCGTATAAGATTCACCAAGCAGAACATCCTTGGTCTGAGATGCGTACAAGAAACATTCCACCTTCAGCATCTTGCCGACAGGCGTTACCTTGCCCGTAATGTAATGCTTGGCATGGGCCTTACTGAATTTCGGCAAGTCAAACTTGTCCGAAGAAATCACGTCGAAGCGGCCAGAAAGGTTTGCATCGCGAGTCACAATCAAATGCGGCTTTTCTTCGATCCAGTCAATGGACTTCTTTTCTGCAAAGGGAACAACGCCAATGGGCATCGTCTTGAAGACTGAAATACCCACGTCTACGGCAATCGTATCGATGGTCGCGTGCGATGTCACCGGCAGCAAGGCCAATGCAAAGGCAGCGACGCTTACAAGAAATCTCATTTTTTCCATTCTAATCCACTTGTTTGTTCAATATAATACAATTTTTCGCTACCCCAGACCACAATCACCTTAATTCGGTGTGAAATTAAAGTGAAGCACCAACGAGGGGGCTCTAAAATTGGGCGGAAGTTCCGGAACCTTCGAAATCTGCACCGCACGCACAGACAAATGGTCCCAGGTTTTGTTACCAGAACTGCGCTTGAGGGTAATCGCCGTAATGCCACCAAAGCGGTCCACCGTAAACTGCACCGTCGTCTTTACATCGCGACGCACGTTCAAGTTCGAGGGCGGATTGAAATTGCTCATAATAATTTGTTTTAAACGTTCCAGATAAACTTGCATCAGCGGGTCCATGTCTACAGACCCGACCGGGTTCAGGCTCGGGGCCTCCACCGATGTCGGCAGATCCAGGTCGTCTACATCAAAATCATCCTGCGGTTCCGGTTCAGGTTCCGGCTGCGGTTCTTCCACCGGTTCAGGTTCGGGCGGTTTTTCCTCTACCTTGGGTTCGGGCGGCAGCTGCGGGTCAACCTTCGGTTTAGGTTCCGGCTTGGGTTTCGGTTCCAACGGCTTGGGTTCAGGCGGTTTGGGCTCCACCGGCTTAGGGCGCGGCGGCTGCGGACGCGGCTGTACAGCCTGCTGTACCTGCACCATTTCGAACACGGGAATCGGTTCAGGTTCGTGCTTGAAATTCACAAAATGGAACGCAATACAAATGCCCGCAATGAGCAAATGGAAAACCACCGCACATACGATGATTTTCACCATCATTCCGTCATCGTCAGACGAAAAATACTGGATGTTTCTCTCTGCGCTCACCTATTTCTTCCCTGGTCTTTCCTTGGGATTCATCGTCAAGAAACCGAGTTTGGTTACTCCGAGCTTTTGTACCTGAGTCACCACCTTCATCACCAGGCCGTAGTTCACAGACTCGTCGGCATTGATGACCACCGCCATCTCGCCATTCCAGAGCGACTTGAACACATTGTTGAAACTCGCGAAATCCACCATCATATCGGCGATATAGAGTTCCTCGTTCTTAGTGATCGAGACCTTCAAAAGCTTTTCTTGTTCCATGGTCGGTGCTTCTGCCTTAGGCAAGTCCACCTTGACACCCTGGCTCATGAGTGGTGCAGAAATGATGAACACAATCAGAATCGCGAACACGATATCGATCATGTTCGTGAGGTTCATCTCCTGCTTAAGTTCTTTTCCGCGACTGCGCTTCACTATGCCTCCTAGCCGGCCACTTCTTCAAGGGCGAGCAAGTCACCGCGCTTAAAGAGACTAAGCACCTGGGAGCCAAAGTTGAAGTACGAAATTTCGTTCTGACCGTTGCGGGCAGTAAAGTAGTTATAACCGGCAGAGGCAGGAATTGCAACAACAAGGCCTGCAACCGTGGTAATCAAGGCCATGGCGATACCTGGGGCGACCACGGTAAGGTCTGCCGAACCATGCTGACCAATCTGGAAGAAGGCCACCATAATTCCCCAAACCGTACCCAAAAGTCCGAAGAACGGGGCGAGGTTGGAGCACGTGGCCAAGAAGCCTAAGTAGCGGTCTTCGGTCAGGCGCAGGCCTTCGATCGAACGCTGGATAGTATCTTCCAGGAGCGAGGCGCGATGCTGGATCGAGTCATAGCTCACAAAGTTACTGAACTTGGAAGCTTCCTTCAGCACTTCAGACGTGAGGCTCTTCAGCGCACTGTCATCTTCGTTTTCGCAAAGGCTCTGCAGTTCCACGAACTGGCGCACATTCACGAACTTACGGAAAAACACCACGTTGGCGCGCTGGTTTTTCATATTCACGATGTACTTTACGATGATAATGCCCCACGAACCGAGCGACATGACCGCCAAGATGCTCAAAATCACGATGGTCGCGATATCGGACTGCGTAAGCATTTGGAGTAAAGGGACCGAATTGTTCAAAATCACCTCCCGTTAGCCGGAAAAAGACTCGTATCTTGTTGTTTGACAACAATATAGCAAAAGACCACGGAAAAAATTCCGGGGTCCTAGGTAAAATTTGCAACAATATCGTAAGAAACAAAAGTTTACAAAATTGGGGCTTTTGCAGAAAAGCCCCAAAACAAACGTTAAGGGGCTATTTGGCTTACTTGAGCGTCACGCTCTGGCTCATTCCGTTCACGCGAACAATGTAGTTGCCCGGAGTTTGCAGGGTGATGCTTGTCGTTGTTCCGGCAAGTGGCTTGGCTGCAACCAAGTGACCAAGCGCATCAAAGATGCGAACAACGCCACCCTGCGTGTTTGTCAGCGTGAGAGTCATACCGTTTACCGCGAGGTTGAACGCAGGCCGTACAGCATTCCAGACAACATCCGTTCCCTTCGAAGACGAAGACGCATCCTGTTTTGCAGAGGAACTACTAGACGAAGCAACGGAGCTACTCGATTTTGCCTCAGAGCTGCTGGACGGAGCCACAGACGAGCTGGACTTCACTGAAGAGCTAGAAGGAGCGACAGAGCTGCTCGATTTCGCCTGAGAACTGCTGGACGGAGCCACAGACGAGCTAGACTTCACTGAAGAACTAGAAGGAGCGACAGAACTGCTCGATTTCGCCTGAGAGCTGCTGGACGTAGCCACTGACGAGCTGGACGTCACTGAAGAACTAGAAGGTGCGACAGAACTGCTCGATTTCACCTGAGAACTGCTGGACTGAACCACGGACGAGCTAGAGGTTACAGAAGAAGAACTTCCCGTGTAGACAGGGATTTCGGCAAATGTCGGAGCTTCGCCTGTTGCAAGCGCTTCCAAAGCACCCGCAAGGTAAGCAAGAGGAGCATTCCAGTTGATAGCCACTTCATTGGTTGCATAACTACAGCTATTGTCATAATAAGCTGTTGCCGGATAAGTCCTAGAGTAGCTACAATTAGTGCTAACATCACTATTATCCTTTTTCTGCGGTCCCCCCACCAACATTCCAGGCACAGGAGTCTTGACTCCATCAGCTTGAGAAATTCTGTGATGCGGATTTTGCGGAGAATTTGTTCCTATTCCAGTCACATAGCTCATGCCAAGAGGATTCTTTCCAACAAGGTAATCAAGAGCCCTCACCGCAGTATTGTAATACTCCTTCTTGCCGGTCAAGTAATAAGCCTGCAATAGCCATACACCCTGATTCGCGGCAACACTATTGGAGCCCCAAACGAAATCGCTAGACTGCATCGGAACACCAAATCCCTTCGACGCATATTGAACCATTCTATCCGCTGTCGCAATCAAGTCCGTATAAGCGCCCGTACCAAAATCAACCTTGTAAATTGACTTTGCATAAGTCGCAAGGCCATAAACATTCTGCCAAGATGGGACGTTTCCCGACGAGCCTTCCTTCTTGTACGCAGGATTTCCCGTAGAAACGTAGAGTTCTGTCGCTGCAAACTGAGCTTCATCAGATGCATCTGAATCTTCATAAGCACCCGTTTTCACGCTCTTCGGATTTGCCAGATAAAGGCTTCCCGGATGATTTTCCGCCCAACGGAATGCCGATTCAGCGGCGGCAAGGCATTTTGAAGCGTACGAAGCATTGTAATCCTTATATACACGGGCTGCGGCTGCCATCACGCCGGCAAAATCATATGTCGCAGTCACACTTTTGCCAATGATATAGCGCGCTCCAGAATCATCCTTAGCCGGCATGACCGTACTCGGAAAATCAAGTCCCGAGAGTTTATGGTAAACACCACCATCTTTTGCTTGCATCGTAAGCATCCAATCCAAGTTGTACTTGATTTCGGCAAGCAAATCAGGCAAATTGCCATCAGCAGGAATATTCCACTTAAGAGCCTTAAAATACTTGGGGAAATGTTCATACAACGAAAGAAGCGTATAAGTCGTAATGCCTGCATTGACAGTATACTTTCCGTAATCACCCGCGTCATACCAACCCTTCGGCGACGCAATCACGCCTTCGTCTCCTGAAGAAGAATGAATATGCACGGCAGTATCGGGGTGCCCCGCCGCACGAGCGTAAGAGCCAGCATATTCTTCGGTCAATTCCATCGATGCACGCTGGTAGTAGAAGAACTTTAGCGAAGCCTTTAGCAGTTCTTCGTAGGTTTTCTCTCCAACCACCAAGTTTCTGTAAATCGTATCAGATCCCTGCAAAACAGTATAGGAACCTTCGGTTGTAAGTTCCGAGAAATCGGCAAGATTAAGCCATTGTCCGCTCGGAACATAATCTGATAGTTCACTTAATGGAACAGTCAAAGCAACCTTACCCGATTCATCAACAAACTTAATCGGATCTCCGGAACCATACTCCACAACAAGTTCCTTGAAGCCGTCCTTCTGGAAACCGATTTGCGAGGCATACACTGTACCGGGACACTGAATTTCACGTTCCTCGACGTAAACATTCTCGATAGCAAAGCCGCCGAGGCGTTTACCACCATTGATATAGAACGCACCCGACTGACTATTATCGCAATGATTATATACATCTGACTCAAATTTCCCATTCAAACTGAATACATGTTCGTAAAAAACATTGTACGGTTCAGCATTTTGCATCAGTCCCACATATACAGTATCCCAGGTAACGTCATCGTATAGGTAGCCACTCCCCTTAATCTTGTAAGAATGCCCCTTCTGCAAATACACGGGATATTTCGCCTGAATAGCATAAAGTTTCGTATTTCCAGAATTAGACCAGAACTGAAGAACGACATTACCATCGTCATTTTCGACCAGTTTTGTATTTCCGGTACTGGCACTCGTCGGGAGAAGCGTCCATCCTTTAGTACTCCATGTGCTATCGAAATTTCCCATTCCACCAAGAGCATCAACAACCCAATCTTCACCGTGAGCCGCAGAACTCAGCGGCTTTTCAGAAGAACTAGACTTTATAGAAGAACTAGACACGGCACTTGAAGAACTGAGCATGGAACTACTGGATTCTTCACTAGAAGAAATAGCATTCGGGTCAAAATAAGTTGCAAAATACGAAGCGTCTCCTGTCACGGTAGACACTTCTGGAGTCCAGCCGACAAACGTGTAATCATCATGCGAGGGTTCATTTCCTTTGAATACCGGCAGTTCACCATATTCAAGAGTGTCTCGTTGCAGGACCGTTCCCTGATCCAGGAATTGAATCGTATAGTAAAGGCTTTCATATTTTGCAGTTAAGGTCATCGCTGTAGTAAACTTCTTGCTCGCCCCTGCAGCTCCCACCAGAGTTTCGTCATTATACCAGCCCAATAAAGTACGTCCCGCCTTAGGTGCATCAGGTAAGGTAAGCGTAAGGCTCGCCCCAGTCAGCACGTAATCAGCAATACGGTTTCCATCCACCACAAACGAAATCAATGCCGGTTCCGTACCCTTTTCAACAAAGAACGCATACAGGCTATCGTCCGCATTCACAATCGACTTGGCAGACACGACCTTACCCTTCGCACTCCAATAGCCAAATTCCAAATCATCTTCGCCAGCATCTTCGGGATTCGGAGGTTCAGGCATATCGACAATACGGCCAGAATCGTCGGTGTAGCTGGAGCCAACCGTATAGGTCTTCACACTCAGAACCTTCGCAGAATCCAAGAACGTGAGTTTATAAATCGGATGGTGAACATCATCTGCCCAAACAGGGTACCCCTTCCCATACTGAGTCCAGCCACCACCATTTGCAACAGTTCCGTTGCAGGCATTCATGCGCCAGGCAAATTCGGTATTTTGCATTTCTACAGTCGTAAGAGCATTACTGTTAGAAGCATCGTCAATCCCCAACTTACTCCTGTCCGCAAAGCTACAGCCCTTGACTGCTGCAACCATTTTTCCGTTAATCATTACTGTATCGGCAATACTGTAGTTACCACTCCCCTTCGAGTTTCCCGCCTGGATTGCCGCTATAGAAGAATCCTTCAACGCCCAGCGATGAATCAAGTTTCCTTTATTGATGCAGTTGGACACAAAGCCCGAATAGGCAATCCCCGCAACCGAGGCACTAGAAAGTTCTTCGTTGCCGACCAACTCTACACGGCCTTCATTCACGGATTTCTTAACCGAACTAGCATAGGACGCGATTCCTGCAATCAATGTCAGCGAAGAAGGCGTTTCCGGCTTAGCATAAACCTCTCCCAAATTCAGGGATTCCGTAATGGTAGCCGTAGAAGAAAATCCAGAAATGCCCCCCATGTAGGCGTTTACTTTGCCCTTGCTGTTATTGACAAGTCTGATTTTTCCACTATTGGTCCCGCGCGAGACGTTTAATTCTTTGGAACCATACCCCACAATACCCCCTGCATATACAGAAGCAGAATTTCCAACGCTGTCCAGCACGATATCAATATTGCCATAGTTCGAAGCATTATCGATAGTCAACAGAGAATCAGCGTCATCTCCAATAATCCCCCCCACATATACGGTAGACCTTAGTCCACGAGGCAAAAGATTTCCCCTATTGACGACATTCTTAACATAGTGTCTTGTTTTTGATTTTGCGTAGGCATAACCCACCAAGCCACCCATATAGACAGTATTGCCGTTGAGATTTACATTTGGTTCGATATTACCTTCGTTTACTGTATTCGAAATAATCACTGGACCTGTCGCATATGAAATTATACCGCCTGCATACAACCCAGCAACATTGCCCTTGTTCAAAAGCCCATCCAATGTCCAGGAATAATCTTTCGCCAATGCAATAAAACCACCATTGTAAGTAATAGTATTCGGTTCACCACCAAGATTTCCCTCGTTAATGCTATTCAGGATTTTGCCGCCACCAGCACCAAATCCCACAAAGCCTCCGCTATATCTTTTCCCATCAACAAAGCCCCTATTCACGCTACCTGAAATCAATACCGAGCCCTTAGCGGAATGGCCGATAAAGCCACCCGCATACCCAACCTGAGTATGTTTGCTTGAACGCGTAACAGTCGCGTTGTTTACGCTATTTTCAATCACCAACTTTCCATCAGTCGCACCAACAAAGCCTCCCGCCACAAAACCATTGATAGAATCGCGTCCCGAATAAACATCACCATCATTGACTGTATTACGAATATTTAACGGAGTTCCCGAATAGACTTCCGAGACGATGCCACCCGAAGTTCCATAAGTAGTGGTCGTCGATACGGTCGCATGGTTAATGCAACTGTCGATTGTTGTGCTGTACGAATTCTGCGAAAAGCCGAGAATACCCCCACAATAAGAACCTGTCACCTTACCAAAATTCTCGGAAGACAAAATATCGATTCCTTCCGAGGCCCCGATAAGACCGCCACAATAATCCAACGATGTCACCGTGCCATAATTACGGCTATTCACGATAATTCCCGTATGTCCATGTTCGGCATCGCGCCTATTGGTCGTATATTCATATCTTTCGGCCCAGCCTACAAGACCTCCCACAATAGAATCCTTAACCATTCCATGAAATTCACAATTGATAATAGAATCTCCATTAAAGACTCCGACGAGACCACCTGTCTGACTATAACTCTTCAAAAGGCCTTGAATCGAAGAATTCTCTATCGTCAAATTCTTTACAACAGAAAAGGCACTCATCACACCGAAAAAACCGCTGCGTCCATACTTTTTAGCGGGGATATAGATACCCGACACCTTGTGTCCGTTACCGTCAAATATTCCCTTGAAACCCAAAGTGTCCGTATTTTCATCAACGCCGATGGGCGTCCATTCACATGATTCGGTTGATTCCAAATCGTCGCAAACAACGATATCTTCCGTAAGAATTGCATTGTAACCAAGGTTTCCCTTATTTACATTCGTAGCAAACCACGCCAAATTTTCCGGTGTTGCAATTTCGTAGAATTCCTTACCATCAATTTCGGTAACAGACGGTTTTTTCAACACGCCTTCCCAGTTGGCAAAAACCAGGGGGCATACGAATAAAAAGGCTGCAATCAGTTTTTTGAGCATAGAGTCCTCGTTGTGCTATCGAGATAAATATAGCTTAAAACGGCTAGAAAGTAAAGAAAAAAAAACAATTGCGTAAGGAATGTGAGCTAGAGCAAATTTTTTGGGGGGGCAAAAGGAGTATATTTCGAGTTGGAAAATATCACTTTTTGCAAGATTTTAGACTTGCATTTTAGCACATTACAGCCTTATTTTGGCCAGGATTTCAACAAAAAACGGGCTACAGATCCAGCTCGGTTTGTAAACTCTTGGGGTGAAAGCTTTTACGATGTTCCGCAGTCATGCCGAGACGGCGGATTGCGTCAAGGTGAGCCTTGGTTCCGTAACCGGCATGCTTGTCGAAACCGTAACCGGGGAACTTCTTTTCGAGGTCGTCCATGTAACGGTCACGGAATACTTTCGCCAAAATCGAGGCCGCCGAGATGCTCGCGATACGGCCGTCACCCTTGACCACGGGAATCTGCATTTCTTCGGGAATTCCGTGAATCTTGAGGTTGCCGTCGACAGCGATTAAAGTGGTTAGTGGTTGGTGGCTAGTGGCTAGGGACGCAAAGGAGCCTTTCTGGAAAATCGGAATTTGGGGGACAGATTCGTGCAAACCGGGCATACCGAGAGCCTGCAAGGCTCGACGCATGGCTAAAAAGTCGGCTTCCAGGATATTCATGCGGTCGATTTCCTCGACCGAGGCGCTCGCTACGGCAAAGCAGGCGCAAGCATCTTGCACGTCCTGGTACATGGCTTCGCGCTTTACGCGCGTGAGTTTCTTGGAATCGTTGAGCGTCAGGAGAGCATCGGGAGCCTTAAGGACAGCGGCGCAGGCCACCACAGGGCCCGCCAAAGGGCCGCGACCGACTTCGTCGATACCGACCACGACCGCATTCTCGCCCGCTTGCGCAGCGAACTTGCGCATGGCAACTTCGCCATCGACAGGAGCTTCAATCCCTTCCAAAAATGCCGGAACCTTGAATTTCATGAGTTACACGCCTATTTGAGCCGCGTATTCCTTAATCGTCTTCCAGTAAAGCTCATGTTCCTGCACCAGCACGCGGGCAGCGAGCGTTTCTGGCGTATCGCCATCTTCAACTGGCACGCGGGTCTGCGCCAAGATTCGCCCTTGGTCGATTTCTTCACTCACCAAGTGAACCGTCGGGCCCGACTCCTTTTCGTTGGCGGCGATTACGGCCTCATGCACGTGAATTCCCCAGAAGCCCTTGCCGCCATACTTAGGCAAAAGCGACGGGTGAATGTTCAAAATACGGTCCGGGAGTCTCTTAATAAGGCTTACCGGCAAGGCCTTCATATAGCCCGCCAGAATCAGCAAATCAATGTCGTAACGATCGATCACTTCTAAAAGTGCGGCCTCATATGCAGCGGTATCGGGGTGCGTTTTGCCCGAAATGTGGTGTACGGGAATTCCATAAGATTCCGCATGAGAAACTGCCCCACAACCACCGTTGTTGGTTATCAGGAACTTGCATTGGGCTTCGAGGTCGCCCTCGCCAATGCGGTCAATGATTGCTTTAAAGTTGCTTCCGCCGCCGGAAGCCATGACGCCGATTTTAAACATGGCGCCAAAGATAGAAAAATAATCTAGGATTGTTTGATGCTAGCAGATATTCATCAGAATCAATCCAACCGCCCAGAAGGCAAGCAGATAGTTCACGATGAAGTGCCTAAAGATGTGCGTCCTTTCAGAACTCGTCAAAGCATGTCTCTTAACCATGCCCCTAATTTAGATATAACATAACTAAAATTAAAGAGACGGAAATCACACTGCGATTCCCGTCACACTCAGACCGTTCGGCTCTATATCATATACAAGAATGTGATATCACCTCACTCTCGCAAAAACGCCTCGTTAATACGAGGCGCTTGTTGCTCACAAACTTAAGAAAACCTTACAAAGATTACTTTGTTTTTTCTTCGATTTTTACGACCGGTTCGTCCATCATCTTTTCGGCGATAACTTCCGGCGTTTCTTCGGCCACGGCAGCGTTGGATTCTTCCGGCATCCACGGCTTGTCGAGGCTCTTTTCCCAGGAAACGGTAGGCGCCTGCGGCATTTCATGCGAGGTATCCACAATCGGGAGGCCCAAAAGTTCGCGAGCGCGGTTGAGAGCGGCATCGATGTTACCGAGGGCATTTTCTTCGCCGAGTTGCTTAAGCACTCCGGCGCGAGTAAGCGCTACCACCGGCTGAGCATGCACGCCACTGAGCAACAGCTGCGTGCCTTCGCGATTGCAACGGTTCAGCAAGTCTTCAATCATCTGGATACCGGCAGCATCGATGCTAGACACGCTACGCATGCGCAAAATAAGGATCTTCGGCTTGTCCGAAATGCGGGCCATGGTATCCTTAAACTTGTCGACCGCACCAAAGAAGAGCGAACCGGCAAGCTCGTACACGGCAACACCCTTCGGCACCTGGCGGCTAAGCTCGTTATGAGCAGCTTCTTCGTCGTCTTCTTTAAGGGCTTCGGTCACCGTTTCCACTTCGGCAACGTCACTCATGCGCTTAATGAAGAGCACTGCGGCCAAAAGCACACCCACTTCGATTGCGACCGTCAGGTCGATAATCACAGTCAAGAAGAAGGCCACAAGCATCACAGCAACATCGCTCTTCGGGGCCTTGAACATCTTGATAAAGCTGCGGTAACCGCACATGTTGAATGCGACCTGGAAAAGCAC
This sequence comes from Fibrobacter sp. UWB15, assembly GCF_900177705.1. Classification (NCBI taxonomy): domain Bacteria; kingdom Pseudomonadati; phylum Fibrobacterota; class Fibrobacteria; order Fibrobacterales; family Fibrobacteraceae; genus Fibrobacter; species Fibrobacter sp. UWB15. Next base: position 57,332 of record NZ_FXBA01000005.1, on the reverse strand, counting down.
GGCGGCAAGCGCTGCCATCGGGATCATTTCGGCGTACTTTCCGAGCACAAGCATAATGAGGAGCAAAACAACCGCGTGTACCAAGCCAGAAATCGGGCTCACGGCACCGTTACGGATGTTGGTTGCCGTACGGGCAATGGCACCCGTAGCCGGGATACCGCCAAACATCGGGGAAAGCACATTGGCAACGCCCTGACCGAAAAGTTCGGTATTGGAGCGGTGTTTGGTCGAGGTCATACCGTCGGCCACCACGGCAGACAAAAGGGATTCAATGGCGCCCAAAATGGCAATGGTCAAAGCCGGCTGGAACACCTTCTGCATCATTTCAAGGCTAATGTTTGGCAAATGCGGAACCGGGAAACCGCTCGGAATGTGGTTTTTCATGCCAATGGTCACCACGCCGTGGCCCGTAATCGGATCATCCCAGCCCAAGACCTTCACCATAACAGTCGCCACGATAATGGCAATCAGGGAACCCGGAACTTTCGTCGTAATCTTCGGCCACAGAATGCAAACGGCCAAAGCCACAAGGCCAACAATCACGGCATAAATATTAACAGTATCAAGCGAAGAGGCGTAAAGCTTGATTTTGCCCACGGCATCGGCCGGATCCTTCGAAAGGAAACGGAGTCCAAAGAAGTTCGGCACCTGGCCAAGAGCAATAATAATAGCGATACCGGCGGTAAAGCCCACAGTAACCGGATACGGGATAAACTTGATAATCGCGCCAAATTTGGCCAAGCCAAAGATAATCAGCAAGATACCGGCCAAAAGGGTGGCCGAAGCAAGGCCGTCATAACCGTACTGGCTCACGATGCCATAAACAATCACAATAAAGGCACCCGTCGGGCCGCCAATCTGGAAACGGGAACCGCCCAACAGCGAAATGGTAAAGCCAGCGATAATGGCCGTATAAAGACCCTGTTCCGGACCCACACCCGAAGCGATAGCAAACGCAATGGCAAGCGGAAGCGCCAGAATGCCCACAATCAGGCCCGACATGAGGTCGCTTACGAAGTTCTTCTTGTCGTAGCCCCTGCGAATCGTGCGGAACAATTCAGGAGTAACGGTCGTCTTGACTCCAGCAAGGAAATTCTTGACGGAATCTTTGGCGTTTATATTGGACATGGGGGTTCTCCAATCTTAGGAACGCGGCCAAATTTAGGAAAATTTACACCCTTTGTTAAGGGTAAAAAAAAGCAACCAAATAATTTTCTATCTTTACGCGCGAAAATTCAACCTAAAACCCGAAGAGACTATGCTTTTCAATTTCGACATGATCCAGGGCGTCTATGCCCGCATTCCCGCCCGCGTTAAAGCAGCACGCAAGCAACTGGGCCGTCCGCTCACCCTCGCCGAAAAGATTATCTACAGCCATCTGATTGATGGCGCCGAGAACAGGACCTACGAACGCGGCAAGGATTTTGCCGAATTCCACCCTGACCGCGTGGCCATGCAGGACGCAACCGCCCAGATGGCACTCCTCCAGTTCACCACCGCCGGTAAGGCCCGCGTGGCAGTGCCCAGTTCCGTGCACTGCGACCACCTGATTATCGCCCGCGAAGGTGTCGAAAAGGACCTCCCCCGCGCAAAGGAAGAAAGCAAGGAAGTGTATGACTTTTTGCAGTCCGTATCTGCCAAGTACGGCATTGACTGCTGGCTCCCGGGTGCAGGCATCATCCACCAGGTGGTGCTCGAAAACTACGCCTTCCCGGGCGGAATGATGATTGGTACCGACTCCCACACCGTGAACGCTGGCGGTCTCGGCATGCTCGCGATTGGCGTGGGCGGTGCAGACGCCGTGGACGCCATGGTCGGCCTCCCGTGGGAACTCAAGTACCCGAAGATGATCGGCGTGAAGCTCACTGGCAAGCTCCAGGGCTTCGCTACCGCCAAGGATATCATCCTCAAGCTCGCAGGTATCCTCACCGTGAAGGGCGGCACCAACGCCATTATCGAATACTTCGGCGAAGGCGCACGCAGCCTCTCCGCTACCGGCAAGGCAACGATTGCGAACATGGGTGCCGAAGTGGGCGCAACCTGCTCCACCTTCAGCTATGACGATTCCATGAGCCGCTACCTCAAGGTGACTGGCCGTGCCGACGTGGCCGCCGCTGCCGACAAGATTGCAGAACACCTCAAGGCCGACCCCGAAGTTGAAGCCGAACCGGAAAAGTATTTTGACCGCGTTGTCGAAATCGACTTGAACACGCTCGTGCCGCACTTCAACGGCCCGTTCAGCCCGGACCGCGCCTACGCCGTGACCGACATGGCAGAATCCCTCAAGGCCACCGAAACCAAGCCGGAATCTACGCCGGTCGTAAGTGCCGCCCTCATCGGTTCTTGCACGAACTCCAGCTACGAAGACCTCTTCATGGCCGCGAACATGATCAAGCAGGCCCTCGCCAAGGGTCTTTCTCCGAAGTGCCCGCTCCTCATTAACCCGGGTTCCGAACAGGTGCGCTACACCGCTGAACGCGACGGCCTCATCGACTTGTTCAAGCAGTTCGGTGCAACGATTATGACGAACGCCTGCGGTCCTTGCATTGGCCGCTGGGACCGTGCAGGAAGCGACAAGAAGGAACTCAACACCATCGTCCACAGCTTCAACCGCAACTTCGCAAAGCGCGCTGACGGCAACCCGAACACGCATGCATTCGTCGCCTCCCCGCTCATGGCCGTGATTGCCGCCCTCTCTGGCGACATCCGCTTCAACCCGATGACCGACACCCTCGTGAACAATGAGGGCAAGGCCGTGAAGCTCGACCCGCCGGAGCAGTGCGAACTCCCGCCGAAAGGCTTCGAAGTCAAGGACGCCGGCTATCAGGCCCCGGCAGAAGACGGTTCCAAGATTACCGTTTCCATCAACCCCGAAAGCAAGCGTCTCCAGGCTCTCGCTCCGTTCGCCGCCTGGGACGGCAAGGATATCGCCGGGGCCCCGCTCCTCATCAAGGCGAAGGGCAAGTGCACCACCGACCATATCTCCATGGCCGGCCCGTGGCTCAACTACCGCGGTCACCTCGAAAACATTTCGAACAATATGCTTATCGGCGCCGTGAACGCCTTCAACGGCGAAACCAACAAGGTTCTCTGCCAGTGCGGTGAATACAAGGAAGTCCCCGAACTTGCGAAGATTTACAAGGCCAAGGGCACGGGCTCCATCGTCATCGGTGACGAAAACTACGGCGAAGGCTCCAGCCGCGAACACGCCGCTATGGAACCGCGCTTCCTCGGCGTGAAGGCCGTAATCGTGAAGAGTTTCGCCCGCATTCACGAAACGAACCTCAAGAAGCAGGGCATGCTCGCCCTCACCTTCAAGAACGCTGCCGACTACGACAAGATCCAAGAACAGGATGTGTTCGATATCGTTGGTCTCACCAAGTTCGCTCCGGGTTCCGAGTTCACGCTCGTCGCCCACCACAAGGATGGCTCCGTCGATAACATCGCCTTAAGCCACACTTACAACGAACAGCAGTGGGCATGGTTCAAGGCGGGTTCGGCCCTCAACCTCATCCGCGCGAACAACAAATAGGAGCTTTATTCCGGCACCTAGCTCAAAAAACAACAAAAAAAGCTCACTTTTTGGATATTTGACAAAAACGTGACACTTTTACAGGATTTGTTTATATATATTGAGACTATGGTGCCGGTGTAGCACCCCAAAGTTTTTAAAAAGGATAATTATGCTTTCTTACGCTGAAGCCTACAAAATTGCAGCCGACGTTCACAAGAACCAGATGGACAAGGCTGGCGGTCCCTACATTGATTTTCTGCAGAATGTCGCAGATTACCTCAAGAACAAGGGTGAATCCGAAGAGGTTCAGACACTCGCCATTTTGCAGGACTTGATTACCGATACTACCAAGAAAACCCCTGAAGAAGTGATCGCCATGGGCGTTCCGGCCGATATGGTCGAAAAGATCCAGAAGATGACTTACCACAAGAACCAGAGCTGGATCGACGAATACAGCTGCAAGCTGATGGCCGAAGGCGTCCCCGCCGAAGAAGCGAACTACGAAGCCCGCGAAAAGGAATTCGTGAAGTTCATGGGCACCCTCAAGGACGATCCGCTGATGGCCAAGGCCAAGAGCGCCATTCTGAACGTGCTTTTGGAAGACAAGTACATCAAGCGTCAGGAACGCCGCGAACTCAAGACCAAGTTCCGCCTCAAGAAGTACCAGGCCGCCATCGAAGCCCTCGGCGTGTAATCTACAGTGTCATCCAGGCCCTTCGACACGCTCAGGGTAAACTCCGTCGAAGGATCTCAATCCATTAAGTCAAGCCCCGTCCAAACGGGGCTTTTTTATGCACACACATCAAAATTTTTTATTGGTACGGATATAGCCGAACAGGGCGTATTTTGCTATTTTTACGCGCGTAATTATAAAGCCCCTAAAAGGGCAAAACAAAAAGGAACACAACCATGGCAAATAAAGTCTATAACTTTAGCGCAGGACCGTCTGTCCTGCCCGAACAGGCACTCAAGGAAGCATCTGCTGCATGCATCGACTTCGAAAACAGCGGCATCAGCATTCTCTCCATGAGTCACCGTTCAAAGCCGATTGAAAACATGTTCGCCCAGACGGAACAGTACCTCCGTGAATTGATGGGCATCCCTGAAGACTATGACATCGTTTTCCTCGGTGGTGGCTGCTCCCTTTTGTTCTGCATGCTCCCGATGAACTTCCTCAACCAGGACGCTACGGCCGACTACGCTCTGACCGGTGTCTGGGCAAACAAGGCTTACAAGGAAGCTAAGCAGTTCGGTAACGCTCTCGCCGCTTGCGACACCAAGTCTGAAACTTACAGCCGCATCGACAAGAACCTGAAGCTTTCCGACAACGCGACTTACCTCCACGTGACTGCCAACAACACCATCTACGGTACCGAATGGCACAATTTCCCGAAGCCGAAGTCTGGCTTCCTCATGGCTGACGTGAGCTCCGACTTCCTCGCCCGCAAGATCAACGTGTCCGACTTCGGCGTTGTGTACGGCGGCGCCCAGAAGAACATCAGCTGCGCAGGCGTGACTGTTACCATCATCAAGAAGGGCCTCCTCGGCAAGGTGAACCGCACCATCCCGACGATGCTCAACTTCCAGACTCACATTGACGCTGCCAACATGTTCAACACACCTCCGGTATTCGCCGTGTACGTGATGAACCGCACCCTCAAGTGGCTCAAGGAATTCGGTGGTGTCGAAGCTATCGAAAAGGTGAACCGTTCCAAGGCCGCTCTCCTTTACAGCGCCCTCGACGCTTCCAAGGTGTTCGTCGGTACCGCTGCCAAGGAAGACCGTTCCATCATGAACGTTCCGTTCGTGTTCAACAAGGATGTGGTTGCCGCTGACAAGGCTGACGATCTCGCTAAGGAATTCCTCGAATTCGCAAAGGCTCGCGGTCTGCAGCAGCTCAAGGGTCACCGCTCTGTGGGAGGCTTCCGTGCTTCCATTTACAACGCTATGCCGGTCGAAGGCGTGCAGGCTCTCGTTGACTGCCTCGGCGACTTTGAAAAGAAGGTTCTCGGCTAATCCGAGTTCTCTCGAAACCATTCAAAAAGCCTCGGTGAAAACCGAGGCTTTTTCGTTTATAAAAAAGAGATGCCCGGTCAAACCGGGCATGACATTTCAAAAATTAGTCTTCGCTCTTCTTGAACTTGTTCACCACGTCGGGCACGATGTCCATGACCTTACTGACAAGCGAACTGTCTTTGCTAATGGGCATCACGCGCACGTCGTCGCCCTTGATCACGAGGAAGGCGACCGGTTCCACCGAGGCGCCACCGCCAGAGGCAGAAGTGTCCCCCTTGGACTGGTGACCGCCAAAACCGAAGCCCACCGACACGCGGCTCACGGGCACAACGGTAGATTCACCGGCCTGAATGGGATTACCGATAACCGTTTCAGCCTTAGTGATGAAACGGAGCTTTTCCAAAAGAGTTTCTGCAAGTTTTTCAATAGCCATGACTTTAATATAATAAAGTAGGAAGTAGGAAGTTGGAAGTAAGAAGTGGTTAGTGGTTAGTAAACAGTTTTTTTACCTGCCTACTGCGCCGAAGGCGCTAGTATCGCGCCTCGAAAATGCGGTCGCTGGCGGTAAAGAACGTGAGTTCCAAGTCCGGCCAAGACATATAGCCCCAGACAACGGCCACCCGCCCGCCAGACAAGCGGCTCGCGATTCCATAAGAACCCTCGCCCGCTTCAAAGTAAACGCAGTCATTTGCGGGAACAATTTCGTTCGGAGTCACCTGCTTAAGGCCCGACACCCACTTTTCAAACGCATCCGATTCTACCTGGTCCCAGCTGCGGGCCACATTCCAGCGCAAGTTACCGTCGCGGTAGCTTTGCACCAGCACCGGGAAGCTCGCCTTGACGCCCAAGAAGAATCGGGTTTCGATCGAGGCGCGCCCCTGTTCGCGGTGTTCAAAAGGCAAGCTCAAGAATGCCTGTGGGAATCCGCCATGGTAGCCCGGGAACTTGCGCACGTAATCTTCGAGGTCGGCGCGCTCATAACGGCGGTAACTGTCATGCCTAAAGATAAAGATGCGCTTGTCGGCGCGGAAACTCTGTTCCAAGAAATTGCCCCTCAGAATCGGGATGCTGCCTTGGAAGTGTCCGCTGTTCATGTAATAATCCAGCGCGTACACATCGCTTTTGAATTCAAGCACCGTCACACCGAGCGTATCGCCGAGCATAATAGCGTAGCGGTATTCGTAGCGGCGTTCCAGCGAAGGAATTTCGGCATTCTTCGAAGAATCAGCCTTGAACGAAGCCGGGCTCAAACGCTTGTAAGTAATCGAGGAATAATCAATCGGTTTTTCCACTTTCTTTTGGCAGCCCGCCACAAATGCAGCCACGCTTGCGACTAGAGCCATCTTAAAGAATCGAGAAGAAAAACGCATAGGCGAAATATAGTTAATAGTCGGCAAAACTTAGTTGGCAGGGCTTAGATGAATCGTCTAAGTTCTACTCCGCGTAGCTGCAATATTCTCGCAGCGGGCATTTGCGGCAATGGTCAGTCACTGTACGGCAAATAAAGCCGTCGGTTCCGTCTTCTAAATAAAACTGCAAACTGTGTGCGGCCACGTAGGCGGTCAAGGCGTCGACCTTCGACTTTTTCACCTCGGCATTTTCGGACTGTTCCATCAAATGCTGCACCAGCGCCACATACATGTCGGTTGCAAGTTTCTGCTTTTGCGCGGGCTCCAAGTCCGCAAAGCCGTCGCTTGCAGGCCCAAGAATCGAGAGGTAACGGCGAGCGCCCATCGTAAGCGGCAGGGGCGGCCATTTCACAGGAGCGCACGCAGTCCCTTCGGCGCAGTCCAGCGAAAGCCCCACTGGCGCGGGCGCGAGCAAGCGATAGATTGCCGCGCAAACTTTCGGGCGAGGGTTTCCCTTGCCCATAAAGTAAATTTCGCCGAGGTCTCGCCAAAGTTCTTCGGGCGTGCGCGACTTGAGCCATTCCGCCAAATTTTCATGACGGCGAACAAAAAGCCCGACACTCCAGAAAATTCCCGCCACATTTTCGAACATGGACCAGGTGCGGCAACCGAATGCAGATTCTACGCAAGCTTCAATATCTTGCGCCTTCGGCACCGGCAACGTCCAGAGTTTTTCACCGGGGAATTTTTCGTTCAGCACCTGCAAAAGCGTCTTAAATTCCGGGTAGCTTACATCTTGAAAAAGCGCCGTGCCTAAAAGTGTCCACGCGATGCGTTCGTTTGCGCCCTTTTCTTGCCTTGCGACCGCAAGCACCGGGTCATCGACTCGGGCAAACAACCGCACGAATTCCGCCGTCACTTTAAAGAGTGCGGGTTCATCATGGATAAATCGCTTGACCGAAACCATCGGCAAAACCTAAAATGTTAGAGGGCCTCGCCCACCTTCACGGCAGTTCCTACGCGGCTTTGGAAAAGTCCCGGATTCCTTTCGCGGATTTTCTTGTCGACCACGAGAATCACGGTACTGCCCATTTCAAAGCGACCCAGTTCGCCGCCCTTTTCCACAGTGATTTTCTGGGCGGGTTTCCAGTCGTAACGCTTGCAGTTGCGCGGGAGTTTGCCCGCATTCACCAAAAGTTCGTCCGTGTAGGCAACACCAATGCGGCCCACGTTCGTGGCACCGACCTTCACCACCAACATTTCAGAACCATCGTCCAAGCGCAAGTGGCTCGTAAGGCGTTCGTTAATGCAGAACAAGCCTTCTACGCGTTCCACGCTACCCACGTTCACCGGCCAGAGCGTGCCGGGGCAGTAGCTTGCATCCACCACTTCGGCCTTTGCCGGACTATGAATGCGATGGTAATTGAACGGAGCCAAGTAAATCGTCGCGAAGGCTCCCCCTTCAAAACGCTTCGCCATTTCTTCGTCGCGGAGCAAATCCTTGAGCGTGTACGTCTTGCCCTTCGCCTGAATCAGTTCCTGCTTGCCGTCGAAAACGGCCGTCTGCGAAAGCACTCCGTCTACCGGCGAGACGATTTCAGAATCAGCAATCGGGCGCATTCCCGGCTTGAGTCTGCGGATAAAAAGTTCGCCGATGTTCGCATAATGTTCAAGCGGATATTCCGACTCTTCCATATTCAGCTTGTAATAAGCGGCAAAAGCGTTGCGTGCCTTCTTGGAAATCACAGGCAACTTGAGGCGGGTCAACGCACCGAAGGCGCGGCTAGCGGCATTCTTCGGCAAAAGCTTCATAAAGACGTAAAAGGCGGTATTCATACGGGCAAAGATAGAAATTTAAATCATACAAGAATAGCCGCGATTTCTCGCGGCCATTCTTTTTTCTAACCACCAAACTTTTTACTTACCGCACTGGTCGTAAGATCCGAACTTGTCGATGATATTTTCGCCATCCGTGAGGAACTGGAGCTGAACCCTAGCCACTTTTCCAAGGACATCTTCGATCTTTTCGTTAGATTCCTCATCGATATTCTTGAACGCATCCCAAGAGACCTTGCCCCACACCTTGTCGTCGGAATAATCGACATCGGCATACCAGTACTTGTTGGCGTCATAGTCGATGACGATAACAATTCTGATATAGTTGTAAGTGCTGTAATGTATGCAGAAGCCACCCCATGCACTGATGTCGGCCGGTTCCATGTTCGTACTGACCGTATTGAATCCAATGGAAGCGATGCTGTCCAAATCAATAGTCCCTTCGTCCGTTTTCACATACATCGTAAATTCATGATATTTGCTCACCAAGGACGGAATAGCGTTCCCGTCAGCGTCATACTTCACATCGTCGGGGAAGTTGTAATTGAAGACATCTTCTAACTCAAAAGTATTCGTCCAAACGCCGCCAGCCGTTGCACCGGAAATACCAAGATCCACTTGGTCTCCATCAGTAGAGCCATCCCACAGGAAACTCTTTCCGGACTTGTAATCGGACGACTCCGTCGCCTTTACATCCTTGTATTCACCGACATCCTTTACCGCAAGATTTTCCGGTACCAGATAGCTAATTCGTTTAATGGTAAATTCCGTACCAGAATTATTTTCCTTTACAAATTTCAGGCGGACGGTCGTCAACTTCTTCAGGACATCATCAGAATTTGACATATCCGCGAATTGATAACATCTGGTTTCCATATGAGAGACTCTCTTCGAATCGTCATCAGCGCTGAGAGTCATGTCGTTTTCATCGTCATTCTTGGCAAAAGTCAGCTTGAGAATGTTATTTTCGTTTGCATTCTCAGGAACAAGCTGCATTTCGATATCCATCATGGATTCATACTCGATACATATACCCTTCCATTTTTCCGACACATCTGCCGAATGAATAACTTCCTTACCATTTTTTGTAGATTTTCCCGCAACAAGGAACTGAAGGCCCACATCCGGATTCGAACTGGATTCATCGAAAAAGACGTTTCCTTCATAGCCACCATCCGTAGGTTCGAATTCACCGTAACTGAATTCAATGTAGGCTTTGGTAGAATCTCCAAAAAGACTCCATTTGCCAGATGTTCCCTCGTCGCCTTCGTCAAAGCCCGTGTTTACGTGGTCACCATCTTTCTTGCTCCACCACATTTCCCAGCGGGCGTAACGCGTCAACCGCTGAATGGTGAATTCGCCCGACGCGCCCGATTCGCCTACAAAGACCAGCTGCACAGAACGCACCTTCTTGACAACGTCAGATCCATCCGTTTTAGTCGTTTTTTTCATCTTGAAATCTTCCCAAGATGCGCAACGGCTTTCGTTTCCGGAATCCTTCATATTCAAGCTCACAAAAGGCACATCCTTGTCTACAGAAGAACTTGCGTAGTCCGCCGTATCGAGGCGGATTTCCACATCAAAATCAGACTTGTACGCAATGCATATGCCGTCACCGTCCTGAGAAAGGTCGGCGGGAGAACCGTCCGGATTGGAAACATCATAGACGATACCGGCACGGGCAAGGCCTTTTGCACTCGCCTTTTTAAGCGATACACGGCCTACCAAAGCCTTCTTATTATTTTCCAGTTTAATTTCAGACCCATCCATGACATTCCAGGCCGTAAGATTATAAGACTCGTTCCAAAAACCGTTTCTTTCTTCCGTGGTGCCATCACTCACCGAAGTTGCCGATTCATTTGAACAAGCGACTAACGCAAGACTACTCAGAAGCCCCCAGCATAGAGCTCTTGCTTTTGTAAATTTATTCATATTAACCCTCATTTTTTTTGTGTGTATTTTTTGACAATGGAAACATCTGCAAGTTCAAACGATAAACTTGATTTGGTTCCTTACAAGTGTTAGCTATCGCTACAATCTTTCTGCGACAGGATTCCAGTTCCCGCACAATTTGTTCATAAGTATCGCGATCTATTCCCATCGTTATGCCCGAAACATCGCGATCATTGACATCAAACTCATCAATAGCCTTCTGTGCAAAGCCAGCCATTTCACGATGCATAGAACGTAGCACCAAAGGCATCACATCGGAATTTCCGACCAAAGCTTTTTCTGTCTGCACATAGACATTCTTGGACTTGCGCTGCAAAATTCCGACACTCACCATAAAGTTCAAAGATTTGCGAACTTCATCAGCCGTAATCGGCTGCCAGCACATTTCGGCAACAGCTTTAGGTGTGGCACCTGGCATCATGGCCACCAATTCACGCAAAACTGGATTTTTCCAAGATTCAAAATACGTGAAGGCGTCTCCATCAACCACTCGAATCTTGTTCGCTTTCGCGATATCCTTCATGCTTGCGAAAGCATTCTTTTTCGTTTCGTCGTCCTTCGCTTGGTTATAATGCACAAGGCTGCGAAAATATGCATATTCAAAGCCACCCAGATTCATGGCCGAGGCAACCCTTTCAATTCCCAATTCACTGAGACTGCTTTTTCCTTCGCACACCAATTTCAAGTATGTCGGTGAAGTGAAGCCCGCCAAGCGGGCAAATTCACGCCATGTAAACGAGCAAGTCCTCTTACGTTCATCGTAAAAGTCCTGCATACAGCTGCGATAATCGCGATATTCCGTTACTGGTTTCACAAAAAAAACTCCTAACCTTTTTCTTTGCATCCTTAATATACCATTTTTTTGTATCATCTGTCAACATTTTTATGATACAAATCAAAAAAAAATTTTTTTTCGCACAACTTTTTTGTATCTTTGGGGCACCGTAAACCTATTACACAAATTAATATCAGTTAGGAGATAAATTAAATGCTCAAAAAAATTATTCTTGCAAGTGCTCTTGCAGCGGTTTCATCCTTTGCCGCGTGGGATTTGTTCCCTGTTCTTGAAAATCATAAGGGACAGACTATGGTCAGCTCTTCTTACAGGACCACCTCTATCGAGGATAAGCAATACCACAGCCTTAATCTCTATTTCGGTTCCCGTTACACGGTATTTCCGAACCTTGAACTTGCGCTCATCGTTCCGTACCATGTATTTTCGTACTATGGCGGAAACAAAATAGGGACGGACGGAACTGGTTCAATCAGTCTTTTTACACGTTACCAATTTATTCCCACCATGAACGTGTTTGCGGATATTTATTTTCCCAATGAAGGCTACTACGAAGATCCATGGTATTTCAATTTCGGTTTGCAATTTTCAAGGAAAGTGAACCAATTGTTCAACTTCGGGTCCCAACTTGCAGTCAGTACCCGCACAAAAGGAGATTATGACGACATTCCTCTAACCACATTCGCTGCGTTGGAACTTGATTTTACCATTACGGAAAACTTTGCCCCATACATAAGAACGAACGGGACACTGGATCTCGGAGCGTTCTCCGATCACGGATACCAATTCTCTCATGGAGGCGGATATCTATATCTTTCCTCAAAAATCGGTGTGAAATACGACTTTAACGAAACCATTTCTATCGATGTCTCAGGTTCAATTGGCAAAGTGGTTAACGAAGATGACAGTTCCCTTGATATTGGTGCAGCATTGGCCTTTTTGCTGAATTTCTAAAAAGATTTATTAGGTTCAGGCTGTTTTTACTGCACACTTGCACACTAGCCATATTTTTTGCTATATTGTGTCAGGAATAATTTTAACACTCGGCAGTCAAAAAAAATTTGACACCTAGCTGTCAAAAAAAATGTTTATCTTTGTACCGACAAAAATTTTAACGAGAGTTTCTAATTACTATGGCAGCAGCAAAGTATACCGAAGACAGCATTAGAACACTGGAATGGAACGAACATATCCGCGAACGTCCGGGTATGTACATCGGCAAACTCGGCGACGGCAACAGCCCCGACGACGGCATTTACGTGCTGGTGAAAGAAATTATCGACAACTCCATCGACGAATTCGTGATGGGTGCCGGCAAGCAGATTATCATTGACATCGAAGACCACAGCGCCCGCGTGCGCGACTACGGCCGCGGCATTCCGCTGGGCAAGGTCATCGACTGCGTATCGAAGATTAACACCGGCGGCAAGTACGACTCCGAAGCCTTCCAGAAGTCGGTAGGTTTGAACGGTGTGGGTACCAAGGCGGTGAACGCGCTTTCGACCAAGTTTATCGTCAGGAGTTTCCGCGACGGCCGCGTCAAAGAAGCCGAATTCAGCAAGGGCAAGCTCGTCCGCGAAGAACGCGAAAAGAATACGACCGAAAAAAACGGTACCGAAATCTACTTTGAACCGGATGCCAGCATTTTCAAGAATTTCCGCTTCTTGCCGGGCTACATGGAAGAAAAGGTCTGGAACTACGCCTACCTGAACAACGGCCTTTCGCTCGTGATGAACGGTAAGACCTACAACAGCCCAAACGGACTCTTGGACCTGTTGCAGAACCATGTGGACGACTCGATCCGCTACCCGGTGGCCCACTTCAAGGCAAGCGATATCGAAGTCGCCTTTACCCACGGCAACCAGTACGGCGAGCACTACTACAGCTTCGTGAACGGCCAGCACACTACGCAGGGCGGTACACACCAGCAGGCCTTCCGCGAAGGCATTGTGAAAGGCGCCCGCGACCACTTCAAGAAGGACCTGGACCCGGCCGACGTGCGCAACTGCATTATCGGCGCCATTTCCGTGCGCATTCAGGAACCGGTTTTCGAATCGCAGACCAAGACCAAGCTCGGCTCGACGACGGTCGCTCCGGGTGGCGCCCAGCTGCGTACCTGGATTGTAGACTACGTCGCCTCGCAGCTCGACAACTACCTCCATAAGAATCCTGAAACCGAAAAGGCGCTTTTAAACCGCATTACGCAGAACGAACGCGAACGCAAGGAAATCGCAGGTATCAAGAAGCTTGCGAACGACCGCGCCAAGAAGGCAAACTTGCACAACCGCAAACTGCGCGACTGCAAAATTCACCTGACCGACACGAAGAACGCGCTAAACCGCGAAACCATGATCTTCATTACCGAAGGTGACTCTGCATCGGGTTCTATTACCAAGGCCCGCAATGTGCAGACGCAGGCCGTGTTCAGCTTGCGCGGTAAGCCGCTGAACAGCTTCGGCATGACCAAGAAAGTGGTGTACGAAAACGAGGAATTCAACCTGTTGCAGCACGCACTCGATATCGAAAACGGTCTTGAAAACCTCCGCTACGACAAGGTGATTATCGCGACCGATGCCGATGTGGACGGTATGCACATTCGTCTTTTGCTGATGACCTTCTTCTTGCAGTTCTTCCCCGAACTCGTGGAACAGAAGCACCTGTTCATTCTGCAGACACCGCTTTTCCGCGTGCGCAACAAGCAAGTGACCAAGTACTGCTACGACGAAGTGGAACGCGACAAGGCCGCCAAGGAAATCGGCAAGACCGGCCTCGAGATTACCCGATTCAAAGGTCTCGGCGAAATTTCTCCGGAAGAATTCGGCCAGTTCATCGGCGAAGACATGCGCCTCGAAACGGTGGTGCTTCCGCCCGATGCCTCGTTCGGCAAGATGCTCGCCTACTACATGGGGAACAACACTCCCCAGCGTCAGGATCACATCGTGCAGAACCTCCGCGCCGAAGCAGTCGAAGAACTGTAATCCGACTTGTCATCCTGAGCTATACAACACTTGGGACGGAGTCCCTTAGTGGCTGTTATCCACTTTGTGGAGAAGACCGTTAGGCGAAGTCGAAGGATCTCTACTTAAGCAAAAAAAAGCAGCATTAAAATGCTGCTTTTTTCTCTAAGGGGCTTTGCCCCGAGCCCATGACTCAGTACTAAACCACCTTGAAAGCCTGCGTACGCGGCACGGCCTTGACATTCTTGGTCTTGCCCTTGCCAGGCTGGATCATGAGCACCTTTTCCATACGGGTGCCGTCCATCTTGAGCACGCGGAAGGTGTAACCCTTGATAGTGACTTCTGCACCCGGTGACGGAATAATGCCGAGCGTTGCCTGAATCAGGCCCGAAAGCGTTTCCACGTGGGAATTTTCGGGAGCTTCGAGTTCAACGCCAAGCTTGTATTCCAAATCGGAAAGCGTAATGACCGGATCGAGGATGAATCGCCCGTCCTTGAGGCGCTGCACATCTTCATCTTCGTCCACGTCGTCTTCGTCCTTGATTTCGCCCACGATTTCTTCGAGAATGTCTTCGAGCGTGACAAGGCCCGCGGTTCCGCCATATTCATCGACCACGATGGCGAGCTGGTTACCCGTCTTGCGCAGTTCGGTGAGCATGTCGTCAATCTTCTTGTGATACGGCACAAAAACCGGCGGCATCACGAGTTTCATGATGTCAAACGGTTCGTCGCGGTGTTCGGTGTACCATTCCAAGAAGTCGCGGTTCGAAAGAATACCGACGATATTGTCGACCGTATCCTTATACACCGGGAGTCTAGAATGACGTTCCGTATTCAAGACCTTCACCAATTCTTCGAGCGGAGTGCCGACTTCGATCGCACACATGTCCACGCGCGGCGTCATGATTTCGCGCACCGGAGTTTCCACGAAGTCGAAAATGTTCAGAATCATCTGGCGTTCTTCCGGTTCCAGGCCTTCGGCATCGGGGTCCGCCTCGTCCGAGAGGTCGGCCTGCGCCTGCACAGCATCGCGGCGTTCTTCGGGCAAGAAGCTGAGTTTGGAATCGTAGCCCAGGCCCTTCAGAATCTTCACGAACAGCAAGTGGCAAATCTTTGCCGGCAGTGCAAACGGCAGACGAATGAACTTGAACAGCGGAATCAGCACGACAGCAAAGGTGTCCGGTTTCAAGTTGCCGAGCAGATTCGCCAAGAATACCGTAATGGTGTAAATGCCGATGCAAGCGACCACCAAATAGGCGGCAAAAGCCAGGAACCAGTAGTCCTGCACCCAGTTCCAGGGGATCATCTGGAACAGGTAAAAGCCCAAAACGCCCGCACCCACGTTACAGAAGATGCGGCCGATTGAAATCGTCTCGTTAAAGCCCGGCAGTTCCACCAACGAGGCTACCACCTCTTCGCGACCTTCGCGGTCGCGGGCATCGCGCTTGGCGTAAATGGCACTAAAAGCAGCCTTGATCAGCGAAAACGAGAACGAAGTCAGGACAAATACGACAAGGAACGCGACGGCATAACTTTCAGAAGATTCCATTAGGCACCTTCCTTGTACGGGTCAAGTCCCAAGAATTCGCATTCGCGCTTGCGCATTACCTTGCGGTCGGCGGCCTTGATGTGGTCGTAGCCCGAAAGGTGCAAAAGCCCGTGTACAATCACGCGCTTCATTTCGGCATAGAACGTGTTGCCGTATTCGGGAGCCTGGCGGCGCACCTGCTCGCGGGCGATGTAGATTTCACCGAGCATGGCCTCGTCTTCAGGGATTTCGACACCGAGTTCGTTCTTCCATTCAAACGAGAGAACGTCTGTTACCTTGTCGAGCCCGCGATAGTCGCGGTTCATGGTGCGCACGAACTCGTCGGTGCAGAGCACGATGTTCACGTCTTTTTCCTTGCCTTCTTCGGCAAGGAGCTTGCGAGCCATCTTTTCGAACTTGTCCTTGTATGGAAAAGCCTCGATGTTCCCCTCGCAAAGGAACTCGATATTATACTTTTTCTTTCGACTAGCAGGGTCTGGCATTAAATGTTATACCACTTCTTGAGGACGTCTATGATAGCTTCGGCCTGGGCCTTGCCCGTAATCTTGAACTTGCCCTGGGGTTTGAAATTGCCCGCCATCTTGCGGTAGCGGCGCAACGACACCTTGGGTTCGGTAAATTCACCGGACTTCGGGTCACGTTCCTGATAAAAGAACATCACGGTCGGCCACGCACCCTTCGAAAGGATTTCCTTGCCGATTTCCTTGATGACTTCTTCACCGGTATCTTCATCGCTATAGGCAACGGTCAGTTCTTCAACTTCCATATTTAGTCCTGTAGTTATAGGTTTTGACCTTCTTCCAAAAAACTTTGAAAAAAGTCACAGTCTTGTTACCCCGAATATACAATTCTGTATCGGGCCTAAAAAAAATACATATATTTGCGATGGGATGTTACACTAAAGCGAGGCTTTATGTCCTTTTCACGTTTTTTTAGGCTTATAGCCCCCCTACTTTCCATCCTAGTTGGGGTTTCTTTTGCTACTAAAACCGCAAAAATCCATTATGCCGTCGGTGATGCATTCCTGTACCGCAATGACGAAAAGCAGGTCATCAAGTCCACAGAACCGATGCCGGGCCTAAAAAAGGCCAAAAACGTCAAGGAAGGAGACAACATCCAAACCCTTTTGGAATCCGAAGTCATTGTCGCACTTCCGGACGGTGGATCTTTCAGCATTCAAGAAAACACTCTTGTCGCCATTACAAAGCTCTCTTTTGAAAATGGAGAAAATAATTTTGAAACGCTCGTGAAAAAAGGCAGCATGAAGTTCGATGTACAAAAACAAGCGAACAACAAGAGCAAATTCAAATTCAAAACAGGTTCCTCCACAGCTGCAATCCGAGGTACAGACGGCTTTGTCGGCGTATCGAATGGTTGTTCCATAGCCTCTCTTGCGACTGGAAATCTTGACTTCACTCCCGACGAAAATCAAAATGCGACCTCTATCGTGGGCGGTCAGACCATTGTTTATTGTCAAAAAGGGCTCCTTATTCTTGAACTGAATACGTCGGGAAATTCAATCCTCTTTAACGCCCTTGAAACAATCTTGAACGACACCACTCTAACCATTGATTCTCTTCGAAAGGCCATTCACGAAAAAGACAAGCAACTTACCAAACGTGTAAACGAACTGAAAAACAGAGTCAAATGTTCCATTGCCGCTCTCCCCGACACTGTATATTCTTCTAGTCAGACCATCAAGGCTACCTGCACCCAAGGAACGCACATCCGCATTTACGATACGCCCATTCGCTCCAACGGATCCGAAATAAGCCTTAATGTCAATTGGGAAGCCTCGGAATTTGGTCAAAAGAAAATACCCCTCACCTGTTCATTCGACAGGAACACCAAAACGACATACCAATGCGGGCTCATCACAACCTACTATGCGCAGGATCCCAACTCATCCACATCAAAATCGCCCCTGACCATCACATCAGGAATTCCATTAGAAGTCTGCGACCCAGCAATGGCTTCCATCGAGGGAACTTTTGACACCACCGACCAGAACGCAAGCCTCACCGTAACCCTAGGTAAGTACACCTCGCCAAACCTTATTCCCCTGAGCGCTAAAGGGCGGTTTTCGCATTCAATTCCCGTATCGGAGAAAAACGGGAACTGGAACGAAAAAAACATTTATGTGAACTATTCATCGTCTATCAACGGCAATCAGAAAAAAGAAATACCACTTAAAGTTACAAAGAGTTGTAAAACCGTAAACCAGCTGCCGCCCAAAATATCCCTTTCTACAAACAAGTGCAAGGCACAGCTTGCGATTAGCCAAATCAAGGGTGACAAAGCCATTTACACCTTATCTGTAGACAACATAGACAAAAAGGAATCTTACCTTGAAGGCGACAGCAAGTTCAGCGAGACACTGACACAGGGCGTTCACCAGTACAAATTTACAGTAGAAGACTTAGCCGGCAACAAAGACGAGATTCGCAAAGAACTTGAATGCTACCCGCCCCTCAAAACAGCCAAAATTGTCATTAACGGAGCCGGAGAATCAGAACCTTCGCGTACACCACCCCCACCCCAGGGCATTAACACCAAGATTTACAGACCGCTTTCATTTTCGGTCAAGAACCTTCCACAAAACGATCCATCGTACATCAAGCAGATTGACATCTCCATACCAGGCAATAATATTCAGCTTCGTGGAACTGACTTGCAGTCAAACCAAATTGATCAACAAATAGAAATTTCGCGCGGCAAACCAACCACAGTCAAGATTACCGTCACTCTGAAAAGTGGTGAAATTCTTACTGCGACAAAGACATTCTAGGTCCGTTAATGAAAAACGCATCTCTATTCTCAATTATTGCCTTAACGAGCATTTTTGCACACGCCCAGGAACAGTCATCCTTAATTCAAGGCACTCCACTAAGCGGTCCTGTTCATGGATTTATCAGAGTTGACCAATCTCCATACACGGTTACCGATGATATCACTGTCGAAGAAAATCAAGTTCTTGTTGTGGAACCTGGCGTAAAGTTTCAGTTTGCTCCAGGAACAGGACTTTATGTCAAGGGCCAATTTGTTGCAGCCGGTTTTGACAATGAAGAAATCAAATTCGTTTCGGCTGCAAGCAATCCACGCCATGGCGACTGGAAGGGAATTTTTATTACAGGCAGCGAGCCCTCCGAAATCAGAAATACAACCATTGATGGTGCAGCAAACGGCCTCATCATCGAAAACAGCACCGCAAGTATTTTGTCGAGCAAGATAAAAAACACCTCAAGTCGCGGCATTTACGCCAAAAATTCAAAAGTGACAATCAGCGGGATGCAATTTACAAGTAACGACGGTGCCGCCATTCACATAGACAGCTACAGCAAAGCCGACATTTCCGACGTCTTTTTCAGAGATAACAACGTCGCTCTTTACAACGCCCCTCTTGCCATTACCGAAGTATCCTTTTCGAATTTCGAAAACAATAAATACGCCTTATTAAACATGGACAACAACCACCTGTCCTTTATCAACTGCCATGTAAAGAACAACAAGGTTGGAGCAAGTTCGGCTGATATTTTAGAAAAAGAAATCATTAAAAGCGTTGGAGGAAATGAAACCGAATTCAGCAAGAATTATAACGATATTGCACAGGCACTCCCCGCAAGCCCCGAAATTCAAGGCGTAGAAAGCCGTTCCATCAATGCAAACGACAAAATTGCAGACTTACTCGCCCAAAGCCAAAAAGAAGAAAGCAAGGCTGATTCCACACAAAAATACTGGAGCCTTATCGGCAGCGCAACCATTGACAACCACTATCACCATATAAGAACACGCGAAACCAGCAATGGGCGATACCCGAATACCTTCCAGGTACCAGGTTTTGGAACCGACATAAGCATTTACCTGCTAATGCAATCAACCGACGGGAAATCCATTGAATTCAGCGGAGACTTTAGCAGCGACTATTGGAACCATTTCAATCCGAATCCTGTTTCGTTGACCTATACCGACAGTCATAATCAACTTGTCTTGGGCGATTTTATCAAAACAGGCGGAGACATTTACATGGCATCTCTCCCCGTTTTTGGCGTGGGCTATTCGCTTTCACTATTCAAGAACAATGCCGGCCGCCCTATGGTTGAGCTCAACGGATTCTTCGGAGAAAACCGCAAGCCCTATTTGATTGGAGACCGTCACCCCGACATCTACAAGAACTATATCGATGACGGCGAAGCTCAGGCACAGCGCCTTACATACGGAGGTTCCATCAAATGGGCGCCCATCCGCCGTTTAGACGCAACCATCGGTGCCATTTACGCAAATGACGAAATCAATGATCCACTGTTTCGTGATGGGGGAAGCAAGACTTCTATTACGAACGAGCCATTACAGCAATCCTTCACCCTTTACGCCGACGGGAACTTTTTATTCAATCCAGGCAACATCGAGTTAAACACCCAAATTGCTGTAGGCCGCGCAGATACAGCCGATGTCTTCAGGGAGCGGGCCATCAACAAAATATTTACCGAAGCCGGAATCAGCACATCATCAATGGCCAAGCTTCGCCAATTAATGATAAACGAAAATAAAATCAATTCGCTTTCTTCCGAAGAACTTGAAGAAATCTTTGGCGGTAACACAACACTCAGCCGAAGCCAAATGCGCGATTCCCTGCGCACCCTAATTAAAGGAGCCAAAGCATTAAAGAAAGAATACGACAGTGACCGCGACGAGGACCGCATCATGGGGCTCAACTGGGGCTCTCAAAATTTCGCTTTCGGGACTTCGCTCTACTGGAAAATTTATAAGACAAGGATCGCAGCCAACTTAAAATACATTGGTGAAGACTTTTATAGCGCTGGCTCACCAAATCAGCTTGCAGACACACGAGAACTTGGCGGCAACATTGAACAGATTGTCACAGGCTTTTGGACTCTCAACTTTAAATACTTGCTCAATATCGAAAACGCTGCCAATGGGAATAAAATCAATTTATTTGGTCTAGGTGAAGGAACCCGTTGGGGACTCTTTAATGAAAGTTCCGAATGGTTCGAAGAACACGAACTGGATTACGAGCGAACCAAATACATTCAAAACTGGTCTTTGGGCAACGATTTCAAAATTAGCTCCAACATTAACTTAAGTGTCGGATACAATTTGGTGTACCGTACACAATACCGTCCCTACCAACTCCACGGCAACTACATTTTAGAAGACGGAATTTACAAGGATCGTTGGTTTAGAGCCCGTACAAATATGCCAACCACCATGATTACGGACGGATCCAATACAACCGAAGTAGACGCCGAACGCTGGGCTGAATACATGGACCTTTCTAGCGAAGAATATCTCGCCTCTAAATTTCAAGAAAGAATCTATAAAAACACCTGGAATCTAGACCTTTCTGTAAAAGCGTTCTACACCACATTCAAGGCAAGCGGGCGCTGGACCATTCGCACCGACAATTCCAAGTTCCATAAAGATGACTTAATTGACGACATGGATCTTTCGAACGCCACTTGGGCAAAATTGGGTTACTACTTTGGCGGTGCAGACTACTTTGAACACACCTACCCGCTTTCGGCAACGACCAACTATACGCTTTTCCAGAACCGATTCAGTTTCACGCCTCGATTCAAGAATTACAAACGAAACGACATGAAGGAACAAGAATTTACAGTAGACGACAACCTTGAAGTGCCCCTCTTTAATAGACTACTTGTTCCTGGAATTTCAGGTTCACTACGCTATTTGACTATCGATTGGGAAGATAACGGCGAAAAAATTGATGAAACCGAAATAGATGCGATAATAAATGCAAATCTACGCATCAATCACACCAAACACCTAAACACTGAATGGTATATGGGTGGAGCCCTTTATAGCCGACCCGATAACAAGAGTGACGAATACAAAGACTTTTTCGGCGGAATCCGCGTGAATTACGTGTTCTAATTTTTAAATTTGGAGGTGATGTTCACCTACCGCTACAGAGAACTAAGCGTCGCGCTTGCCAAGAAAGGCAAGTATCGCGAGGCTTTAGCCAAGGAACTCCGCCTGCACCCCGAAGAGATTTTCAATTTGCAGGTGGAACGTTTTTCGTTGGACAGCCGTCGCAAAGGCGATCCCAAGTGGTCTTACAACGTAATTTTTGACTTGAAGCGCGAAGTGCGCGCCACGGGGAACCACGCCAAAGGGCTTGTAGCGGCCACGCGTGAAAAAGAAAGTTTAGAAAGCGACCCGCAGAAAAACAGCGTCGCGATGCCTGGGCATGTCGATGTGATTGGCGCAGGCCCGAGCGGACTCTGGGCGGCATTGCACTTGCTGCGTAAAGGTTTTGCCGTCGATTTGTACGAGCAAGGCAAATGCGTGGAAGAACGATTCCGCGACATTCGCAGATTCTTTGTTGACCGGAATTTTAACGCCTACAGCAACGTGCTTTTTGGCGAAGGAGGTGCGGGGGCATTCAGTGACGGAAAACTCAACACCCGCACCCGGAACCTGTTCGTGGAACAGGTTCTACACGACATGGTGGACTTCGGAGTCGACGAATCTGTCGTGACCTTCGCCAAGCCGCATATCGGCACGGACCGACTCGTTTTATTGCTGCGGGAACTGCGCGCCGAAATTGCAAGACTTGGCGGCAAGATTCATTTTAGCACGGCGCTAGAAGACATCGAAATTAAGGACGGGCGCATTGCGGAGATTCAGCTTCGCGATGTTTCTGCCCCGTCGACCGCCCACTGGCAACCGTGCGAAGCCTTGGTGCTCGCCGTCGGGCATTCCGCCCGGAGCATTTACGAAATGTTGCACGCCCGTGGCGTCGCACTCGAAAGCAAGGCATTTGCCATGGGCGTGCGCGTCGAGCACCCGCAAGCGCTCATCAACATGCGGCAGCTGGGCCTGAATGTCGATACCAAGCTCACGGGTTCCGCCGAATATTTTCTCGCCACCCCGACACTGAACAAAACAAGCAGCGCCTACAGTTTCTGCATGTGCCCGGGTGGCGTCCTGGTGCCCTGCGCCTCGGAGCCCGGGACCCTCGCCACCAACGGCATGAGTTACAGCCGCCGCAGCGGGCCTTTTGCAAATGGAGCAATCGCCGTGCCCATTGCGGCAAGCGACAATCTCTTTGGCGGGCTCGAATTCCAGCGTAAAATCGAAAGCGACGCCTACGCGGTCGGCGGCAAGAGCTACGCCGCCCCGGCACAAACCATCAAGGCGTTCCTCGCCCACAAAGAAGACAAATCGCTCCCGAAATCCACCTACCCCTGCGGACTCGTACAGAGCAATCTGTGGGACTGGATGGACAAAACCATTTGCAATAGCCTCGCCGAAGGATTCCAGAACTTTGACAAGAAGATTCCCGGATTCATCGAAGAAGGCCTGATTGTCGCCCCCGAAACCCGCACCAGCAGCCCGCTGCGCATGAGCCGCAACAACGAAACGCTCGAAAGCGTGAATACCAAGGGCCTGTTCGTGCTCGGCGAAGGCGCCGGGTATTCCGGCGGAATTGTCACCAGCGCCGCCGACGGCGTTCGCCTCGCCCATTATGCAAAAAAAGAACAATAAGAATCTTAACCTCTAATCACTGTCTACTTTTAACTTCCTACCGACTACTGCCTATGATTACCCGAGTCATTGACCGCAACTTTGCCAACATGCGCCTCGACCGTTTTTTGCGCAAGGCATTCCCCGACGAATCGCTGTCGGTATTTTTCGCCGTCATTCGCAAAAAGAAAGTCCGCGTGAATGGAGTCGTAGGCAAGGCAAATCAGATGTTGCAAGAAGGCGACACCGTCTGCATCTACGAGAATTTCAAGAGCGTCGATGCAGACTCCCAAGGCGCAACTAACGTCATCCAGTTCCCCGCTAATCAAACCGAAAGCGAGAAATCGAATGCCGGTTTCGCGAAAGCCAAGTCTACCTGGGGCAAGTCAGCCTCCCCCGCCGAAAAGCAGTCTGGCTGGGGCGCCAAGGAACTTGACCTCATTATACAAACCGAAGACTACGTTATTGTCAACAAGCCCTCGGGCCTTGCAAGCCAGCCGGGCTCCGGCACTCGCCCCGGCGAGAGCCTCGTAGAATATCTTTGGGAATGGGGCCGCCGCGAAGGGCTCGACTTCAAGCCGACAATAGCCCACCGACTCGACCAGGAAACCTCGGGCATGATCATCGCCGCCCTCCACGGCGACACGCTCCGCGACTTTACGCGCATGATTCGCGAACACGAAGTCGACAAGTTCTACTTCGCCCTTGTAAAAGGGAACCTCAAAAAAGACAAGGGGACCATCAGCGAATCGCTCACCCGCACTGACGCCGCCAAGGGTAGCAAAATGAAGGTCGGCGAAACCGGCAAGGACGCCCAGAAGGCAATCACCCACTACCGCGTCAAGCAGCATTACGAAGGCTACGACCTAGTAAAAATCAAGCTTGAAACAGGCCGCATGCACCAAATTCGCGCGCATTTTGCAAGCATCGGGCATCCGCTCCTCGGCGACACCCGCTACGGCGACTTCGCCCTCAACCGCGAAGTCAAAAAGACGCTCGGGCTCAACCGATTGTTCCTGCACAGCTGCCGACTGGAATTCACATGGCAAGGCGACAAGAAGGTCTTTGATTGTCCGCTGCCCAAGGAACTGCAATCGGTCATCAACCAGCTAAAGCCTTTGCGCTTCGAGCGAAACCATTAAACACAAAAAAAGGAGAACATATGATTAGCAGCGCCACAGCATTCGACATGGGCAGCAAAGCCCTTAAGGGATTTCGCCTTAACACGGCGGGAATAACCCTTCTCGGTTACATCGCCTTAATTGTATTTACCGTTGTCATATACTTTTTCTATGCTTTTCTATTCCCTTCCGACGAACCTTCTACACCTCAAGCCATTGCCAATTTTATTTTGAGCATTGTCCAAAACATCATCATATACCTCTTTTCTGTAGGTTGCTATGCCTATCTCTACGACATCTTAAAGCATAGGCAAACTTCTTTCGCAAAACTTTTTGTCGGTTTCAAAAACTTCTCTCGAAATGCAACGATTATTTTTATCGGCACTTTTATAATGTCAGCAATTTCATCTATTATAGTTGAAATTTACGAATTCCTTTTTAAGTACAAGCCCATTGAGAACAATATCGGATCCTACATCATTTTGTCATGCGTCATCTGCATAGTTCTCTGCTGCCTCGCATACAAGCTATTACCCACCTGGATGGGCCTTATTTACAAAATGTCCACCGACAATACAACCGGTGCCATGGAACTCATTAAACAAACCTATCGTCAAGTTTCTGTATACAACTACAATTACCTTTGCTTTTCGTGCCGAGCAATACTCTGGTGCTTGGTTGGCGTATTGACTATGGGAATCGGTTTATTGTGGATTATTCCTCTCATTGGCATGAGTACCATCATTTTCTTTGAAGCCATCTTCAACCCAGAAGATTATGCCGCACCAGAATTTTCCGACGCGCCCGCACAAGAAACTCCGTCGGCAGAACCCGTAGAAAAGACACCCGAATTGCCAGAAGAATAATCGGGAAACTAGATTTTTTCTAAATTTAGCAGCGAAATTTAAGCAGGCACGTGTTTTGCACGCGGGTCGTTTTGAAGCACCCGGCAAGATCCGTGCAAAAAAGGAATAAAGATGAAAGTTTCTTTGAATTGGCTCAGACGTCATGTGGATCTTCCGGAAAATGCGGAAGAAGTTGCAAAGGCATTGACCTCCATCGGCTTGGAAGTCGAAGGTACCGAAGAACCGGGCAAGGTTTATGAAAAGCTGATTGTGGCTAAGGTTCTTACCTGCGAACCCCATCCGGATAGCGACCACTTGCACATTACGACCGTCAATAACGGCAAAGAAACCATCCAGGTTGTTTGCGGTGCCCCGAACGTGGCCGCCGGCCAGACCGTGGTGCTCGCCCCGATCGGAGCGGAACTTCCGCTCCCCGACGGCACCATGCTCAAGATGAAGAAGTCCAAGATTCGTGGTGTCGAAAGCTTCGGTATGATTTGCGCCGAAGACGAAATCGGTCTCAGCGACGACCACGCAGGCATCATGGTTCTCGACGATTCTATTCCGGCCGGCACCCCGTTTGTAAGCCTCGGCCTCTATGACGTTTGCTTTGAACTGAACGTGACCCCGAACCGCCCGGATGCATTAAGCCACCGCGGTGTCGCCCGCGAACTGGCCGCCAAGTTCAACCGCCCGCTCAAGCCCCTCGCCTACGAACTCAAGGAAGACTCCGAAGCAGCAAGCTCTGCCATCAGCCTCGAAGTGGTTCCCGGTTGCGGTTGTTCACGCTACGTGGGACGCGTCATCAAAGACGTAAAAGTTGAAAAGTCTCCGGCTTGGCTCGCCAAGCTTTTGCACGCTGTAGGCATGAACAGCATCAACAACGTCGTCGACATAACGAACTTCATTCTGATGGACGTGGGCCAGCCGCTCCACAGCTTCGACATGGACCAGTTGCACGGCAACAAGATCAAGGTCCGCCGCGCCGTGAAGGGCGAAAAAATCGAAACCATCGACCACACCGCTCACGAACTCGTTGAAAACGACCTCGTGATTTGCGACGGCGACCGTCCGGCTTGCGTAGCCGGCGTGATGGGCGGCGTTGAATCCGAAATTGTCGATACCACCAAGAACGTGTTCCTCGAAAGCGCCTGGTTCAACCCGACCATCGTCCGCAAGCAGGCCAAGCGCCTCTGCATCTCGACCGATTCCAGCTACCGCTTCGAACGCGAAATCGACTTTACCACGCAGGACGAATACAGCCGCTACGCCTGCGCCATGATTCAGGAAGTCGCCGGTGGCCGCATTCTCAAGGGCACCGTCGAATACACGGGCGACGACCACAAGAAGGCCCTCAACGAAGTCACGCTCCGCACTGCCCGCGCCGAAAAGGTCATCGGCATGAAGATTGCCGCAGCTGACATCGAAAAGTACCTCACGGGTATCGCCCTCGAAGTCGTGAAGAAGGATGCCGAATCCATCACCTTCAAGATTCCGGGCTACCGCCCCGACCTCGAACGCGAAGTGGACCTCATCGAAGAAGTCGCCCGACTCATCGGTTTCGACAACATCCCGTACACGCTGCCCTCCTTCAAGATGCAGCCGAACGAACTTCCGCCGATCGAAGTCCTGAACCGTAAGATCCGCAAGACGCTTTCTGCAATGGGCCTGCATGAATGCTTGAGCCTTCGCTTTACCAGCAAGGCCCGCACCGAAGCTCTGTTCGGCGCCGAAAATGACGATCGCCGCAGCAAGCCCGCAGCACTTTTGAACCCGCTTTCCGATGAACTCGGCGTGGTTCCGACCAGCCTCCTCCCCAACCTTCTCAAGAGCGTTGCCGAAAACGAAAAGAACCGCCCCGGTTCCGTTCGCCTGTTCGAAGTGGCCAAGGGTCAGTTCAAGCGCGACCGCAAGGACGTGCGCGATCCGGGCTTCGACGAATCGAACCTCGTCGCCCTCGCCGTTGCAGGCGCCTTCGACGTGAACCCGCTCAACGACAAGCCCGCCCAGATTGACTTTGCAGCCTTCAAGGGCCTGGTGCAGAGCTTCCTCAAGCGCGTCGGCCTCGTGGTGGAATTCCGCGTACCTGCCAAGCCCGAAATCTTCTTGCACCCGGGCAAGCAAGTCGAAGTCCTCGCCGATGGCGTGGTGCTCGGTACCATGGGCGAACTCCACCCGACAGCCATGGCCGCCTTCGAAATCGGCTACACCACCTACGTGATGGAGCTGGACATGGACAAGATGGAACACGCCACCCACAAGAAGATCGTGTTCGAACCGTTCAGCCGCCAGGTGCCCTCTAGCCGCGACATCTCCATCGAAGTCGACAAGACCATGACTCACGAGCAGATTCTCGCCCGCATCAAGGGCCTGAACCCGAAGAACCTCGCGAAGATTACCCTCAAGAGCATCTACGAAGGCGACAAGATCGAAGCCGGCAAGAAGAACATGGTCTACAGCCTCACCTACCAGGCCATGGACCGCACCCTTACCGACGACGAAGTCAACAAGGCCCACAACAAGTTGCGTGACAAGCTCGTCGCAAACGGCGACATCGTACTCCGCTAAACTGCGCCTATATAAAGATTAAAACCGCTGAGGCATCCTCGGCGGTTTCTTTTTTTTACAGGTGTTTTTTTATTCCAGCGCTTCCCTAATCTGCTGGATAAAGTCCATTTCTTCGGGGCTGACGTTGCTTTCGTTTTCGTCTTCTTTAGAAGCATTCGCTACACGGAGCATCGATTCAAGAACCTTACTTTTGAATTCGCCAGACTCATTCTTGATTGCTTCTACGCAGGCAGTGGCACGGTCCTTGGCGGACTTGAACTTGGCGTAAGTGCTATTGAAATCGTCCCAAGAAACATCCGGGGTCAGTTCATCGTGAATCGCATCGAGCATATCGCTTTCGGCTTCGGTCGCCGAAGTGGAGCCTTCCAAGAGTTTGTCGGTTTCGTTTTCATGGAAAAGGCAAGCCACCTGCCAAGAAAGAATCAAAAGAGCCAAATTCGGATTCATAAATTACCTCGTCGTTATGAAACAAATTTACTATATTCAAGCGCATGGCATACGTAGCAATGGCCCGAAAGTGGCGTCCGCAATCTTTTTCCGACATGGTCGGTCAGGAACATATCGCAAAGACTCTTCAAAACGCAATTGAAGGAGGTCGCTTGCACCATGCATTCCTGTTTACCGGAACCCGCGGTGTCGGTAAGACCACCAGTGCCCGTATCCTCGCCCGCACGCTGAACTGCAAAGGCGGAGACCCGCTGCACCCTTGTGGAAAATGCGAAAGCTGCAAGGACATTGCCGGCGGAAACCCGATGGACGTGTTCGAAATAGATGCCGCTTCCAATACCGGCGTCGACAACATCCGCGACGTGATTGAACGCGTGCAATACCCGCCTGTCATCGGCAAATACAAGATTTTCATTATCGACGAAGTCCACATGCTTTCGACAGGTGCCTTCAACGCGCTCCTCAAGACGCTCGAAGAACCGCCGGAACATGTGATTTTCATCTTCGCGACCACCGAAGTCAACAAGGTCCCGCAGACGATTCTTAGCCGCGTACAACGTTTCGACTTCAAGCGACTCACGATTGAACAAATCCGTAGCCGCCTGCGCTACATTTGCGAACAGGAAGGCATCAACGCCACAGACGAAGCCCTCGACATTTTCGCCGAAAAAGCCGACGGTTCCATGCGCGACGGCCTCACCTACTTCGACCAGGCATACGCCTTTACCGGCAACGAAATGAGCGCCGACGCTGTCCGTAGCGTCCTCGGCATTCCACCGGTAGAGTTGTTCTTTACGCTGATTTCGGCTATCGAAGGCCACGACCTCAAGGGTTGCTTCAAAATGGTGGACGAAGCCTGCAAACGCGGCATCGAATTCACCCCGCTCCTGGACGGATTCGGCAAGTTCCTGCGTAACCTGCTTTACGCCCGCCTCGACGCCTTTACTCCCGATGCCCTGAACATTTCGGAAGAGCTTTACACCAAGTACAAGAGCGTGGTTCCAGAGCTCAAGAACGGCGACATTCTGCGCATCAGCAAACTTTTGATTGACCTGCAGGGTACACTCCGCTACAGCACGAACCCGCGCCTGCTGGTAGAAACCACATTCGCCCGCATGGCTTGGCTCGACAGGCTTACCGACTTGAGGCGAGCGCTTGCCGCCATCAACGACCCGAAAAGCGCCTCCGAAGAGGCGTTAAAAAAAAAAGTAACTGAAGTCCAGAAATACATTGACGCCGAGGAAGAAGCCAAGGCGTTACAGCAGCGCGAAGAAAATCCCTTCGCGGCTTTGCAGAGTTCCATTGCCGCCCCAAGCAACGGCGAGGCTTACAGTCGCTACGAGATTTCTTCCGCCTGGGGCTCCATCAAGTCTAAAATCGCAGATTCCGGCGATTTTGCGTTCTCGGTAGCCCTCAACGACACCGTGCTCGAAACCGGCGACCTGAAGGCCACCCCATTCCCCATCGCACTTACGTACCTGGGCGACAACGCCAGCGACGCCTGGGGTGTAAAGCAAATGGAAGATCACCCCGAGTACATGGAACGCATCAAGCAGATGCTCGAAGACATGCTACAGACTCCGGTGTTTTTGACCCTGAAAACCCGCGCCTTCAACGAATCGGAACTTAAAATCCGCAAGCAGGCCCAAATGTCGCCTTACCAGCTGGATCTTGAAAAAGAACCCGGGCTCCAAAAGCTCAAGGAACTTTTCCAAGCCGAACTGATCTACAGCCACAAGAGCAACCGCTCCATGGCCCCACAGCAGGCCGAAGGCTGCGACGTGGACAGCGACGAAAACTAAGCCCTTTTTACTATATTACCGCTAAAACAACGAGGAAAATACTATGGATATGAGCAAAATGCTTCGCGATCTCCAGAAGATGCAAAGCAAGATGATGAAAGCACAGAGCGATCTTAAGGCACAGAGTTTCGAAGCCGAAGCCGGTGGCGGAATGGTGAAAGTCGCCATGAACGGTAAGGGCGTCCTGACCATGATCAAGATTAACCCCGATGCCGTCGACAAGGACGACGTGGAAGCCCTCGAAGACTTGCTCATGGCCGCTATCAACGCCGCGGTCAAGAAAAAGGACGACGCTACCCAGGAAAGCATCAGCGGCATTACCGGCGGCATGAAAATCCCCGGCCTGATGTAATTTCGGAATTGACACATTATTTTCAAAAAGATGCCTGCACAAACGGGCATCTTTTTAATTTGTAATTTCGTCCTGCAATAAATGCAATTCATCACCTAAAAGCCCCTGTCGCCCTTTTATATAGCGCAACATTTTTTTACATTTGCAGCGCAAAAAAGTGTATATAGGAGTAAAAATGCCCAGGCATTTAGCAGCATTATCGGCTATGGCATTGAGCCTCGCAGCCCCGCAATGGGCGGGTGCTGCAACCTACACGCGCGAAGAAGCCGTCAAAATAGCCCTCGAAAAGTCCTCGGACGTCAAAACTGCCGAAGAAGAAGTCATTTCGGCAAATTCCCAGGTCGATGCCGGCTACGGCAACGCCTTACCGTCAATTGACCTTGACGCCACCGTCACCCGTATTTTTGGCCTGGACGATGTCAAAGATAGAAAGCCCGTATTCAAGGCAATGAACAATACGGTTTCTGAGGATGGTAGCGACCCTTCTGTTTACGACTACGTGAACGCAGGCGCCATCGACGGCCTGATTTACGGCATGTCCCAGCAAGGTTACCGCTGGCAGTCCAGCGTGGGCCTTACCGCTACCCAGATCCTTTACGCCCAAGGCAAGGTCGGTACCGGCATCGAAATTGCGAAGGTTTACAAGCACTTGAAAGAAGTAAACCTGGACAACGCCAAGGCAAACGTCCGCTACGACGTGGAAAACGCCTTTGACCAGCTCATTTTCCTGGATTCATCAATCGTTATCCTGTACCAGTCCAAGGACATGCTTCAGGAGAACCTGAATTTCGTGGAACAGGGTCTCAAGAGCGGCATGATGACCGAACTCGACTTGATTCGCATACAGCTCAAGATGGACCAGCTGACCTCCCAAATCAACAGCACCGAAAAGAAGCGCGTTCTCGCTCGCAACGCCCTTCTCAACACCATGGGCCTTGAATGGGATTCCGACGTCAAGTTCCAGGGAGACCTCCGCGATCCGTTGCAGGGTTACACCTATCCCGACACCTCCATGGCGAATGTGAAAAAGCGCCGCAAGGAACTGGTGATGCTCGAAGCAAGCGAAGAAATGCTCCAAAAGAACGTTTCGATCGAAGAAGGTGGCTACAAACCGACACTCGTTTTGGTAGGTGGCCTCAAGTATACCAACAACAAGAACCACTTCTACCAGTGGGATGCTCCGGATTGGGACGACAACATCAACAAGTACATCGCCTTGAACCTCAAGCTGAACCTCTTCAATGGCATGAAAACCAAGGAAGCGGTCGTTCAGGCAAAGTCCGACTTGCGTAGCACCCAAATCAAGAAAGAAACCGCCGAACGCGGCTTCCGCGTGCAGATTGAATCTTGCGCCAACACGCTCGAAGACGCAAATTCCCAGATTGAAATTGCCAAGCGCCAAATCGACCTGGCTCAAAAGAATTACGACCTGACCAACGACAGTTACAAACTCGGAAGAGAAACCCAGCTGAACCTTCTCACTGCAGAAAACGACCTTCGCACAGCGAAGATTGGCTACATGCAAGCTATCGTGAATTGGAACCAGGCTTACAACGCCCTCCTTCAGGCCACCGGTGAATATTAATAAGAGAGACGAGGAAAGAAATGAACAAGACAGTTAAAACCCTCCTGACAATCGCTGTCGCATCGCTGATGCTTGTCGCCTGCGACAAGAAAGAAGAAAATGCCGAAAAGAAGGCATCGACTATCGAAGAAATTCAGAAAGAAAAGGGTAAGCCCGCCCGCGTGGTAAAGGCCGGCTCCGCAAAGCTCACCGACGTCCGCAAGTTCAGCGGCACCATCCAGGGTATCAACCAGAACAGCGCCATCTGCAAAATGGGCGACCCGATTGCAAAGATCAACGTACAGGTCGGCTCCACCGTCCAGAAGGATCAGGTAATCGCCGAATACCTCTTTACGGGCGACAACACCCAGTACCAGGAAGCACAAGAAAAGATTGCCGTTCTTGAAAAAGCAACTGAACGCATGCGTGAACTCCATGCCAAGGGCGGCATTAGCCAACAGGACATGGACAGCCAGGAAATGCAACTCAAGGTCGCAAAGATGGGACTTGAAACCGCCCGCCGTGCCACTTTGATTCTTGCTCCTGAAGCAGGCGTGGTGACCGAAATCAAGTTCAAGGTAGGCCAGACTCCGGGACAGGGCGCTCAGTTTGCAACCATTGCAAAGCTCAACAAGGTTATCTTGAAGCTGAACATCACCAGCAAGGACATCGGATTCTTCAAGAAGGGGGCATCTGCCAAAGTCACTGTCGCCGACGAAACGTTCACGGGTAAGGTGACTCTGATTCCGCTCGCAGCAGACCCGACAACCCACTTCTTCCCGGTTGAAATTACGTTCGACAACAAGGCCAAGAAGCTCCTGCCCGGCATGTACGTGACCGCAGAACTCGACGCCCGCCAGGTGGAAGGCATCGTGATTCCTGCCGAAGCAATCGTTTACCGCAATGGCATTAACGCCATTTGGACCGTTACCCCCGAAGGAAAGGCTCTCCGCAAGATCGTGAAGCTTGGCGTGCAGACCAAGAACGAAGTACAGATTACCGAAGGCCTTGAAGGTGGCGAAACCGTGATTGTCGAAGGCCAGTCCAAGATGAACGACGGCGACAAAGTGCTGATCGTTGAATAGGAGATGATTCTGAATGATTAAGGCCAGTATCTATAAACCGATAACCATGCTCATGGTCATTTTGACCGTGGTGGTTTTCGGTCTCTACACCTACAGCATGATGGTGGTGGACCTGATGCCGAAATTCGACGTCCCCGTGGTCACCGGTACCATCATCTATCCGGGTGCAAACCCCGAAGAAATCGAAACGACCATCATCAAGCCTATCGAAGAACAGGTGGAACTGGTGGACGGTATCGACTACGTGCAGTCGATATGCCTTGAAAACTACGGTATCGTGGTCGCCATGTTCAACATGGGTATCAACGTGGACGTGGCAGCAAACGACGTGCGTTCCAAGATTGAACTTGCCGCAGCCGACTTCCCGGATGCCGTGCAGGCCCCGATTATTTCGAAGGTGGACATTAACGGTGCCGCCATCATGTCCATTTCGTTTACCGGACCGCTCAACTCCACGGAACTCCGCCAGAAGGTGGAAGACGAAATCGAACCGCTGTTCACTTCTGTTCCGGGTGTGGCAAGCGTTGACCTTTTCGGTGGTACCACACGCCAGATTTCCATTGAACTTGACAAGGACAAAATGATTGACCGCAATGTAGACATTGCGACCATCATGGGAATTTTCGGACAAGCTAACGTCAATAACCCGATCGGTGAAGTCATCGGCAAGCACAAGAATACGACGGTGCGTACCGCAGGTAAGTTCACCAGCCTCGACGAAATGCGCGACCTGGATATTCCGACCCAAACAGGCGTAATCAAGCTTTCTGAAATCGCTGAAGTCAAGGATACGGTTGAATCGATTACTTCTGCTTCTCGCTTCAACGGAACGAACTCTGTTTCACTCGATATCAAGAAGCGTTCCGACGCTAACGTGGTTGAAGTTTCAAGAGGCGTGCTCAAGCGCATGGCCCAGATTCAGCAAACACTCCCCGAAGGATTCGAACTTCACCTGGTTTACGACAAGTCCGAAGCAGTGAACGAAGCTATCGATAACGTGATTCAGAATATCATTATCGCAATCGGCCTTACGGCTGGACTTTTGCTCTTGTTCCTCGGCAAGTTCTCGACCATGTTCATTGCGGCCCTTACGATGCCGATTTCCGTGATTGGTGCATTTACCCTTATGTATTTTGCGGGCTTTGGCATCAACATGATGTCGCTCATGGCTCTGTCGAGTTCCGTGGGTCTGTTGGTGACGAACTCTATCGTGGTGCTTGAAAACATTAACGAAAAATTAAAACTTGGACTTGACCCGAAAGAAGCTGCTTACCGAGGCACCAGTGAAATCATGGTCGCCATCATGGCTTCGACACTCACCAACGTTTGCGTGTTCGTGCCGATTGCCTTCATGAAGTCCATTGCCGGTATCTTCTTTAGAACGTTCGGTCTGACCATGGTGTTTGCAACCTTCGTGTCGCTCTTGGTGACTTTCACCTTGACACCGCTCATGGCAGCCTACTTGTTCAAGGGCAAGAAGAAAGACGAAAACGGAAACATTATCGAAGAAAAGCCCTCGATTCTCGACCGGATCCTCTCCCTCTTCCCCAAGGCCTTGAATGGAATTCGCTTTGTATACCTCAAGACCCTTTCGTTCTGCCTTTCTGTTCCGGGTGTTATATTCCAAGTCGTTGCACTTGGCGCAGGAATTTTCTTTGTGGGTGTTCTTGCGAAGAACTTCTTGACCGTCGAAGTGATGCCGAAACAAGACCAGGGCATGATTTCGGTGAAGCTCGAAATGCCTGTGGGTACTAACATTGAAACCACCGACAGCGTAGCACGAATTATTGAAGAGCGGGTCAAGGGCGTTCCCGAAATCGTGCATTACAGCATGAACGTGGGTGGTTCTAACGGTTTTACGACCGTAAACCAGGCTACCATGCGCGTAAAGCTCCTGAAGGACTGGGAAGGACGTACCCGTAGCACCGACGACATCGTCGACTCACTGCGTCCCTACCTTGCAAATATTCCTGATGCATTTATTTCGATCAAGTCTACTTCCGCTTCTGAAATGCAGAACAACTCCGCTGGCGACGTGGTGCTCGAAGTGAGCGGTCTGCATGCAGACTCCGTGGTGAAGGCTTCCGAAATCGTGATGGATAAAATCAAGGAAACCATCGAAGGTGTCGTCGACGTGAAGATGAGTTACGAAGCAGGTAAGCCAGAAATCCGACTTATCCCGAACCGCCAGGCTCTCGCTGATTACGGCATTACGCTCAAGACCGCCGCCAACTACAACTACATTGCCGTGAGCGGTTATGAAGCCGGCCAGTATACCGACGACGGTGAAGAATATGACGTGTATGTGCGCATGATGGAAAAAGACCGTCAAAGCCACGTAGACATCGAAAACCTCCCGATTTTGACCCCCAAGGGTTATGTGAACGCTAACGAACTCTTCTTTATCGAAGACGGTGCAGGCCCGACCCGTATTGACCGTAAGCGCAAGATGAGACGTGTTGACGTTTCGATGAACTTGTTGCCTGGACACACGACTGGTGAAATCATGGGCAAGGTCGGAGCGCTCGCCGCAGAAATGAAGGATCAAGTTCCCGAAGGAATTTCGTTCGGCTTTGGCGGTAACGCAGACATGCAGAATGACATGGTGGACGAATTCAAGACCGCTATCCTGATGGCTATCATCCTCACCTACATTCTGTTGATTGCTCTCCTCGAAAGTTTTGCGCAGCCGTTCATTATCATGACAACCATCCCGATGGGTGCTATAGGCGTGATTCTTTCCCTTATCTTTACCGGCAAGGCACTTTCGATGATTGCTCTCATGGCTATCGTGATGCTTATCGGTGTGGTGGTGAACAACGCCATTCTATTGCTTGACGAAGCAAACCGACTGCTACGAAGTGGCGCTATGGGCAGACGATCTGCCATTATGACCGCAGGCGAAACCAAGTTCCAGCCGATTGTACTTGCAACGTTTGCCTCTGTGGTGGCCCAGCTTCCGCTGGCATTCGCCCTCGGTGGTAACGTGGCCGCCATGACGCAGCCGATGGGTATTGCCTCTGTGGGTGGTTTGATTGTGTCTGCAATCCTTACCATGTACCTGGTGCCGACCTTCTTCTGGCTCCCGAACGCCATCTTCCACAAGGCGAAAAAGAAAGCCGGAAACATCAAGAAGAATTTACAGCGCCACAAGGCATAAGATTTAGACAATAGAGAGAGAAGTAAGTCTCGGTCGCACGACCGGGACTTTTTGTTTTTTTTGCAATCACGTGTTTGCACGCTTGAGCGGGAATGTTTTTTATTTTCGCGGTATGGAACCTTTACTTTCTACGAAATGGTGTCGCGAGCACAATGTCGCCTTACTCGGCTACTTGAGCGACTCGCATCAGCCCTTCCCTATTGCAGTCACGGATGACAGCGACGATTTCTTGTTGCAGAAGGTGCGAACGGAGCTTGGCGAGCCTATACAAGCCTGCATCAGGAGCAAGGCCGAAATTCACCAGATTCTTAGCCAGAATACGGACGGCCTAGAAGAGGTTCTTTTGAAGCCCGAGAATGCGCAAAACGCCTCTTGGGAATCCGAACCGATCGTGAATTTGGTCGACAACCTGATTGAGCAGGCGATTGATTTAAAGGCGACCGATATTCACCTGGAGCCTGCGTCACAAGCGTTTCGTGTAAGGCTGCGGCAAGACGGATTGCTGAACGATTATAAGAGTTTGCCTTTATGGATTGGGGAACCGGTTTTAGTCCGGCTGAAGATTCTTTCGGAGATCGACATTACAGACAAAAGAATTCCTCATGACGGATCTTTTCATTTCGAGGGTTTTAAGCATTCGGCAAACATTCGTGTGAGCACGCTCCCTGTACAGGGGGGCGAAAAAGCGGTGCTCCGGATTTTACCGACAGCGGGTAGCCCGATTGCGTTTTCACGCCTTGAAAGCGAACCATACTCAAGGCTGGAATCACTGCGTTTGAGTTCAAGGAATCTTGAGTTTTTGCGGAAAGTATTCCATAGCCCGCAGGGATTGTTCCTGGTAACTGGGCCGACTGGGTCCGGGAAGACGACTACGCTCCACGCCGGTTTGCAAGAAATCGTGCATAGGCAAATCAACGTGACAACGATTGAAGACCCAGTAGAGTATCCGCTAGAAAGTGTGTCTCAGGTGCAGGTAAACGAAAAATGCGGATTCACTTTTGCCGTAGCGCTCCGGGCCATATTGCGCCAGGACCCCGACGTGATCATGGTAGGGGAAATCCGCGACAAGGAAACGGCGCAAATCGCCCTCCGCGCTGCGCAAACCGGTCACTTGGTCGTCTCAACGCTTCACACGAATTCAGCCAAGGCCGGTTTCACCCGCCTCGAAGACTTGGGCGTTTCACGAACGGCCCTGCAGGAATCGCTCCTTGGCATTATGGCGCAACGCCTGGTACGCTGCCGCCCGGCCCAAGGACTTCCTTATTCGGGTCGGAGGGCGGTTGTAGAAATCCTCAAGCCCGACGGCAATTACGTAGACGGAACCTTGTACGAGAACGCCAAGCGCCTTGTACAAGCAAACATAACCGACATGGACGAAATAGAACGCGTGCTAGGAAACCTACATCACTAACCACCATCCGCCAACAGCCTACCACCTACTGTCTACTTCCTACTGTCTACTTCCTACCGTCTACTTCCTACCGTCTACTTCCTACCGTCTACTTCCTACCGTCTACTATTTTACTATATTCTCGACCAT
This sequence comes from Fibrobacter sp. UWB15, assembly GCF_900177705.1. Lineage (NCBI taxonomy): Bacteria > Pseudomonadati > Fibrobacterota > Fibrobacteria > Fibrobacterales > Fibrobacteraceae > Fibrobacter > Fibrobacter sp. UWB15. Next base: position 19,372 of record NZ_FXBA01000005.1, on the reverse strand, counting down.
GAAGATTTCCGACCGGACATTAGGCTACATATCGCTCCTGGCCTTGTTCAGCATTTTTGCGATTATCGCCTATTCGATGTGGGACGCCCACCATGAGGCCACCACCATTATCCAGGTCGATTTCGATGAACTGGGATCCCTGCAGCCCGAAGACGAGGTGGTGATTCGCGGATACACAGTCGGAACCATCGGCAAAGTACAGTGGCTTGGCGACCGTGCCCGCGTCGAAATCAAGTTCAACCAGCCCATCGTGATTCGCGAAGGCACCCAGTTCAACAACACCAATTACGCCATCATGGGCCAGCGCAGGCTAGAAATCATTCCTTCCAAGACAGGAAAGGTTCTCCCTGACAGTTACATCCATCAAGGGCATTTTGAACCGGGCATTGCCGAAGTTTTGCGTTACATCGAAAACGTTAACGACCAAGTGGAAACCATCCGCCAAATTATCTACTTGGTGACCAACGGAGACTCCACCCACCGTTCTGCAAGCGACTTGGTGGAATACGTCATCAAGAACATCGAAGTTACCCTCAGCAATACCGAACGGGCTCTCCAGACTTTGCAACCGGCTCTAAACAACCTCTTTGCCCAGGCCGATGTGGCAAGCAAGAACTTGCTCGTGATTACCAAGCAGGCTGATTCCGCCATTGTCACAGTTACCAATACGGTCAACGAAAAATTGGAACTGGCTGAAAACGCCATGAAACGGATTTCTGAAGGAGCCGAAAAAACCAACGATATTATCAATAGCATCGAAGCCGATCCCTTCTACAGCAAGATCCTCTATTCTTCTGAAACGGTGGACAAGGTGAACGAACTGGTCTCCAAGCTGAACGAAATCGTGCGCGCCATCGACACCAAGGGTATCAAGATGCTTGACGAAAACGGCAACCCGGTCAAGCCCTTCGCTTGGAAAAACCTGAACCTTGTCGGAAAGACCGCCCGAGAAAAAGCCCGCGAACGCGCCGAAAAAGCCCAGAACGGAACCGCCCAGAGCGAGTAAGCCATGGACTTAAGCAACCTTCCCAAAATGGGACCGAAAAGCCTTGAGGCACTCAAGTCTGCAGGCATCGTTTCACTTTCGGATTTTCTGTACAATATTCCGCGCACCTACCTGGACCAGACCAAGGTCAGTTCTATCGGAAACTTGCATGTGGGCGAACGGGCCGTCGTTATCGGCAAAATCATTCGCGGAGGCATCATTCGTGGGCGTGGCAGCCGATTTGTGGCGACCCTTGCCGACGGCACTGGCGAAATCACGCTGACATTCTTTAAGGGAGCCTCGTACCAAAGTAGGCGTTTGCAACCGGGCACTCGATGGCTAGCCACGGGCGTTGTCGGCGAATACCGCGGACTCCAGATGACACATCCCGACATGCAGCCCATGGACGAAGACGAACAATTCAGCGGGCAGATTCAGCCAGTGTATTCCATGACCGAGGCCATGGTCAAGGCGCGCATTACGCAGAAGGCTCTCCGTAACTGGTACAGCGTCGTCTTTCATTTTCCGGCGCTGACCATTTCTGGAATTTGCCCTAAGGAACTAACGGACTATTTGCATTTTAACGCGGTACTGAACAATCTACGCGTTCTGCACAAGCCTGCCGACTTTGATTCAATTCGCAAGGCGAAGCGTGAACTCAAGGTTTTGGAACTGCTCCCCTTCTGCTTGCGCATGGTGAAGCGACGCGAGAACCAGAAGGTTCGCGGGCACGAAAGGCAAATTGACTTGGGCCAGGTCATGCTCGCCAAGTCGAGACTCCCCTTTAATTTAACAGGCGGGCAGGACGCGGCGCTGAACCGCATTATCGACGGCCTGAACGGCAAAAAGCAGTTCCACGCCTTATTGCAAGGCGATGTGGGCTGCGGCAAGACGGTGGTTGCCCTGCTCGCCATGCTGGCCGTGTGCGGCGCTGGCGAGCAATGCGCATTGATGGTGCCGACCGACATTTTGGCCAGGCAACACTTTAAGCAGATGAAGCCGTTCTTTGAGGCAGCAGGAATGCGCATCCAACTGTTAGTTGGGGCAACCCCCGCCGCCGAGAAACGTCAGATTCTGGGCGAGCTGCAAATGGGACTTTGCCAGGCGGTGATTGGCACGCACGCGCTGTTTTCGAAGGACGTAACCTTTGCAAAACTCGGATTCGTGATTATCGACGAACAGCACCGCTTTGGCGTAAACCAGCGCGAAGCCTTACTTTCGAAGGGCGAATACCCCGACATGCTCGTGATGAGCGCGACCCCGATTCCCCGAAGCCTCGCCATGACCTTGTACGGCGACTTGCAAGTGATTTCAATTAAAGAAAAACCCGCAGGCCGAAAGCCCGTGAAGACGCGCCTTGTAAGCCCCGACAAGCGCGGCGACATGAAGAAATTCATTTGCAGCGAGGCGAAGGGCGGAAACTTGTGCTACTGGATTGTAAGCCGCGTTGGAAGCGACGACGAAGGCAACGCCCGCAGTGTCGAAGATGTGGTCAACGAACTCCGCGCCTTTGATTCCAGCGTCGTGGTAGAAGGCATTCACGGTCAAATGGACGAAGAGCAGCGCGACGGCATTTTAAAGCGGTTCGCCGCCGGAGAAGTCCATATTCTTGTGGCCACAACCGTCATCGAAGTCGGCGTGAATGTGCCCGAAGCAAACATCATGGCAATCGACCAGCCTGACCGTTTCGGGCTTGCGCAGCTGCACCAGCTGCGCGGACGTGTTGGCCGCGGGGACATGCAGGCCTGGTGTTTCTTGATGTTACCCGATGGCGAAGCGGCCGCCAATTCGCTGGAACGCCTCACCCAATTCAGCCACACCGACGACGGCTTTGAAATTGCAGAGCTCGACTTGCAGACTCGCGGCGCCGGCAATCTAGAAGGCAACGAACAGAGCGGCAGCTGGGTATTCCGCTGGTTCGACTGGATTGCCGACCAGGAACTCATCGCACAGACTTTGCAGATGGCAGAAAACATTCTAAAAGACAAAGACGCCTTCGATGAAGACGCCCGTGAAAAAATCCAGCTGTGGTATAGCGAAAAGAAATCCGCCAACGAAGACGGCGTTCACTAATTTATTCTAGCATCGGGGCGACCGTCAAAATGACAAGCCCGATCAAGACCACGTTCAAGAAAAAGAACGAACGGCGCACAATCTTATAGAACAGCGGCAACCAGTGGAACACATGGTCGCTCGGTTGCACCAGTTCCTTGAACCCGAGAAATACGCTGATTGCACCCGTGACAATCATCATCATAGCGCCCACAAAGTAACCCTCGTTCCAAACGGCAACCGTAAGGATTGTTCCCATGAGCATGGCGATTACGCCAATGGTTGCCTCAATGCGCAGAATCAATTTACTCAGTTTTTCTTTATTCAAAATATTTCCCGTACGTTATAAAGTAAATATAAGATAAAATACAACGAGCGCTTTCGCGATTGTTGTATTTTTGTAATGGGAAAGGAGGGTTTTAGGGAGGGCGGAGCCTTCCCTAATCGGAGAATGCCTCCGCTGTTAGCGGAGGCATTCAAATAAGGGGCAGTTGTAAGCCGGGTTTTGTTCCTTCTTGCGAAGGCGATGACCATCTCTCTGGACGAATCGTTACCGACCGCCTCAAGCAACCTACCCGAATTCCAGCTGGTGCGGGCCGCCCCAGGTTCACTTGCGTGAACGGAATTCTGCTTGGTCTTGCACCGGATGAGGTTTACCGTGCCACTCCTGTCACCAGGAGCGCGGTGAGCTCTTACCTCGCCATTTCACCCTTACCTGCCTTGCGGCCGGCGGTTTACTTTCTGTTGCACTTTCTGTCGTGTTTCCACGCCTGGACGTTATCCAGCATCCTGCCCTGCGGTGCCCGGACTTTCCTCCAGCATTGCTGCCGGCGGCCATCCGCCACCCCACCCCAAATATAGAAAAACGCCCCCCGAAATGAAAGGGCGCTTTAAAAAGTTTGAAATTTGACGTTTTTTAGCGAGAAATACCGAATCGGATGGCACGTTCACCCTTTACGCGGAGCACATACACACCGCGTTCAAGGTCGGCAAGATCCACCGTTTCTCCTGCAGAAACCACGCCGTTTTTCACCATACGGCCACGCAAATCTGTCACGGCGTAAGCGAGGTCGCTACCCTTCGACACCGTAAAGCTCATGTTGTTTTCGCCCATACGGAGTGCAGACGGCTTAACCAAAGCCAACACAATACGGTCGGCGCTTGCAGGTTTCTGGGTCAAGTCATAAAGGAAATCAAAGACTTTCTTTTGTACCTTCACATCATAATCTTCGTAGTCATAAAATTCATGGGGTTGGCCATCGACAAAGTAGGTGTCATGTTCCACGTTGTTTGCCGTAAGCACCGAGTCAATCACATAGCTACCGTAAAGAGTCGGAGTCGCCACATGGAATGCAAGCGCGCCAACCGATGCCGCAGCCGCAGGCATCAAGTTTTCAAGAACACCCGCAATATTGCTCAGCGGACGCCCTGTCTTAAAGACCACCGTACTGTCGGCTTTACCATGAACCAAGAGAACCGGCTTTTTCACGTCTTCGATAATTTTCGGATCATGCACAGCGCCCCACAAGGCCGCCACGGCATTCGCCTGAGAACCATAGCCCTGCACACCATAAGCATCGAGTCCGCCCAAATCCGGAGCATTCTTTGCTGCCGGCGGAATTTCGGATTCCTTGTCCATGTAAATGTTTTCGAGCGAAAGGATTGCGCCTGCGCTATTGCCAATCAGATAAATGCGATTCGGGTCAACGCCCAATTCGTCGGCGTTCGACCTAACGTAACGGACTGCGGCACGGATATCCTGGATTCCACGATACACCGTTCTCGAGAAATCGAGGCTATCGATAGTGAGCGCCTTGTCCTTGATGACAGCCGTAATCCCCAGGCGATACTCCACCGCCGCAGTCACAAAACCACGGGCTGCCAGAGAGTCGCAATAAGTCACCGTGTGCTGGTCATAATCGTTCTTGGAGCCTGCCGCAAAGGCACCGCCATGCATCACCAAAACAGCCGGGCGTTTCTTTTCAGTATCGTTTTTCGGCTGATAAATATCCATCTTCAAACTGACTTCCTTAAGGTCAGTCTCGTTATCAAACAGATAGACAGGCATGCCATCGTTCAAAACGGCATACGTAATAATCGCAGTCGAGATGGAATTGAGTGTCTTGAGGTGTTTAACGTTAGAGGCATAAATGACATCTTTCTTGACAGAGACATCAAACATGCGGTCTTTGTAACGTTCTGCAGCGCTAGAGCAGGCTACCGCGCAGGCTAGGAAAAGGGCAATTTTCTTCATATAATCTCCTTACGCACAAAATATAGCTAAAGGAGATCATTTTGTCTGCAATGAACCGATTAAGAATTCGGATTATTTTCGGAGGCCTTTTTAGCCTCCAGTTCCTTTTGCTTGCGTAAGATTTGCTCGCGGGCAAGTTCAGCCTTTGTCTTCTTTTCTGCGAACAAGTTATCCAAAGCGGATACGGCCTTGCCGTCGGCATCTTTCGCGCGGGAATTGAAAAACAGCGCCAGCAAGAAGAAAACAACCAGGTAGCAAGCTACCGCCGACAAGAGCGCCACGATTTCGGAACCCGAGGCCGACTCTACCTTGAGGTAGAGGACAATCGACAGCGGGATTGCAAGCATGAACAGGAAAGCCGGGAGTTTTTCTTTCATGACCGCTAAAGTAGAAAATTACTGGGCTCCACTTTGCTTCTTGACTCTTAAAGCAAGCTCTGCATCGGCGGAATCAGCCGTATACTTGTAGTCGGGCTTGTAGCCGCGAGCATCGGTAATGAAATCTTCGCCGCCGGCGGTATGCCAGTTGGATTCCATGTCGGCAAAGCCCACCGTAGAATCCACCGGAGCACCGTCTTCGTAATACCAGCGGTATAACGTCACAGGCATTTCGTTATTGAAGATGTTCTTTTCTATCAGGCAGGTAGCGGAATCTGAACATACCACGCCCGACAAATCTAAAGAGTAGAAGAAGTTGTTGTAGGCATGAAGTTTGCCTCCATGAGCAAGAATTCCGTCGCGAGAGAGCCCCTCGAAGTAATTGTGATGCATTGTCAGGCTTTGGGCAGTATCCATAATGATATCGCCGGCAAGTCCGAACAGCACTCCCGTCTGAGCATTTTCAAAACGAGACCAAGAAATCGTGACATTATGCGAGCAGCGCTTCACATCGAATTCCACCAGCGGGTATTCCTCGAAGGTGCAATGGTCCACCCACACATGATGCGTACGGTTATGGATCGAAAGGGCGCGGCGAGAGGTCGTATCTTGCGCTGTAATAGACGGCGCCGTAAAGGTCAGATTTTCAAAGATCAAGTTGCTCGAAGCATCGGTAAGCACACCCATGCCCGAAATGCGGATATCGCGACCGCGGCCATCGAATGTCTTGTCGGACTTCAAACGGAGCGGAGCCTGCAGGTTATAAGTGCCATCTTTTTCGAAAAGCACCCATACCGGGCCTTCTTTATAGGCACATTCACGGAGCGACCCCGGTGCAATCACCGCCGTCGTTGACGCCGAATCCGTACTGGTCGTGTCTTCGACAATAATGTAGTCTTCGGTTGTGGTCACAATACAGACTTCGCCCTTCTGCTTGCTGATATTACCCGCAGAATCGGTAACGCCCGCAGCACCGAGTACACCTACAGCATAGCCGTCGGCCAACTTAATCAAGGCATCGTGTTCGTTCCAGTCGGCATCGGGATATTCACTTGCTGCCGTTTCCTTAGGCTTGACCACATTAATGCTTGAAGTGGAATCAGAGCAGTCTACATACAAGGTATCGCCCGTCGTCGACTGCACCTTGGCCGAATAAACCTCTTGCGGGTCGCCGATTTGCACGTCAAAATCGCCCACCGGGAGCGAATCAATCACAAAGTGACCCGTGCTGTCCGGAATCACGTAGCGGTCAAGGCCCGCAATACGGACCACCGGCATCGAATCACCGAGCATCACGTAGCCTTCGATCGAAGAAAGTTCGCCGAGCTTGACCGTATCGATTCTAGCGGCCGACTTTTTCTCCAAGTCTACGCTGCGGATAGCGCCTGTTGCCACTGTTCCATCGACATGGCGAGCCTCCACCGTGTAAGAACCCGGTTCCATCGGAATCTTGACAAAGCCCGAATCATTCGTTTCGAGCCAAGGCACCACGCGGTTGCCTTTGGGTAAAAAACCTTCCGGGAGCGCACGCACACGGCTATAAGCGGCTGGCTTACCGCTTGCCAACTGAATCTGCAACGCGATCGTCGATTCGGCTTCGGTACCGCCCGCGATATCGCGACGTTCAGAGCAGCCCACAAAGCTACTGCAAAGCATTCCCGCCACCATGGGAGCTAGAACAGCATATAAAGATTTTCTCTTAAGCATTGTCCGCACCCCCTTCGGCATTTTCACCGGCGATATCATCACCGGCAACTTCTAATTCGTCGCCGTTCGTCATTTCCATACCGCGAATACGGCGCTTGCGCCCGCGGCGCTGCGGAGGCGGATACGGGTCCGAAAGCGGAAACAGCTGCATACCGAGTTGGAACACTCGATTAGGCTTTGCGCACTGCCCCACCTTTGCGAGAATTTCACGGCGAAAACGGCGCACCATTTCTACCAATTCCTTATAAGTGTCCTCGTCACAGGCAAAAGCAAGCGTCGACAGGTTTCGTTCATTTCTGTCGAAGCGGTCCATGGCGTCTTGCGCCACATTCAAGTTCTGCTGGATGTAAGAGTTAACCGCCGTACTGAACGACTCCGAACCGCTCGAAATCAGTCCCTGTGTCTGTTCGTAAAATCCTGTTGCCTCGTTCTTCTTGATCATCGAGAGGCGTTCCAAGAGCGCAATTGAAGACTTAACCTGCGAGGCCGTAATCGGCGGGCGCACCATCAGGCCAAGCGCCGCGTCATCGCCCACATACGGGTAAAAAGTTACCAGTTCGCGAATCACCGCATGGTACCAGTGGTCAAAGTATTCGAATTGGTCCTTGGCCACATTTTCGACCTTGCATTCCTTGGTCGCGACCAGCTTTTCCAGATACTGACGGCTTTCGGAATGGTTCTTCGCCTGGTTGAACGCCACCATGTCGGCAAAGTAGGCCTTTTCGCGGTCATCATTACAAAAGATATCAGCAAACACCGAAACCAGGCGACTGGTCAAGTTGCGCTTGCCCTGCAGAATCTTGTTGAACATCGACGCATCGAACCCGGCACGGTCGGCAATATAGCGGTGGCTAAAACGCCAATCGCCCTTATGGCGCTCTTCATAGGCGTCACGCAAAAATTCGCGGTAGTTCAAGTATTCAAAAAGATTCACCATATTAAAAATCCATAAAAAAACCGAGCGCAAAAGGCTCCCGGTTACTAATATAATAAATATTTCGCCTAAAAGTCTACATTTAGACAAAAATTTATGTCCACACTTTTGAAAGTGTGATAAAAACTACTTGTTCGGTTTCGAAACCACCGGGCGAATGCGCTTGCCGCACAGAGTCACGATAATTCCCGCCTGCGCAAACATGTAGTAGGCCGTGTCGCGGCTGTTGTTCAGCGTGGACTTCGGGTCGTAATCGTCCTTGGTCACGAACACTTCGGCAACACCCGAAAGGCTCACATCCAGGGCGCAGCGTTCGCACGGAAAACCAATCACATAGAGCTTGGAGCCGGGAGGAACTTTGCCGCGGGCATAGTGCAACGCGTTGATTTCGGCGTGAACCATGAACGGGTACTTGTTCGCCTCGAACTCGTGGTGGCTCAAGAGCTCGCCCGAATCGGCATCCAGCAAATCATACGCCAGCAGTTGCTTTTCGCGCGTGTACGGCACCGTTTCGTCGTCGAAACCAGCCGGAGCGCCATTGTAGCCCGTGCTGATTACGCGACCATCGGCACTCACCAGCACCGCCCCCATCTGGGTATTCTGGTCTTTAGAAAGGCGCGCCTGCGCGCACATCATCTGGGTATAGACTTCGTCACGAAGCTTGCTGCGAGATTGAGAATTGTTCATGTGGGATAATATAGTAAGAGTAGACTGTAGGAAGTAGACAGTAGACAGTGGTTTGCTGGCTATTGAAAGTTCGAATACAGAAAAAGCCCGCCGGGCGCATACCCGACGGACTTCTTCAATTTTCATCCCGCTAAGTATAAGCGAGCAGAACGAGGCGTGGATGCGCGTAGCGTACTAAGCGTACGTGAGCGCAGCCACAACGCAGTATCGCGAAGCTTAGACGACGCGGGTCATGCCGGACATGCGTTCACGCAGCCAAGCACCAACTTCCTCGACAGGATGCTGACGGATGTTCTTGTTCACCTTGATCAGTTCTTCGTTATCCACAGCGGTGGTCTTGCCTTCGCCGTAGATAGCGCCGATGTCGTCCTTCTTCACTTCGTTCTTCATGAAGTCGGCGAGCAGAGGCACGCACTTGTTGGCGAACAGGTAGCAACCGTATTCGGCGGTGTCGCTGATCACGCGGTTCATTTCGTACAACTTCTTACGAGCGATGAGGTTCGCGATAAGCGGAGTCTCGTGGAGAGATTCGTAGTAGGCGCTCATCGGCTTGATGCCCACGGAGCACATGGTTTCGAAAGCGAGTTCCACACCGGCCTTGATCATGGCGGTCATGAGAACGCCGCGGTCGAAGTATTCCTGTTCGGTGATGACCTTGTCGGTAGCTTCGACCTTTTCGAATTCGAGCTCGCCCGTTTCGCCACGCCACTTGAGCAAATCCTTGTCGCCGGCTTCCCAGTCGACCATCATGGTGCTGGAGAACTTGCCAGAGATGATGTTGTCCTGGTGTTCGCAGTAGAGCGGCTTCATGATCTTCTTCATCTTTTCGGCGAGTTCCGTGGCGCGGATCTTGGCCGGGTTGGAGAGACGGTCCATCATGTTGGTGATGCCGCCGTGCTTCAGGGCTTCGGAAATGGTTTCCCAGCCGTACTGGAGCAGCTTGACCGCGTAAGCCGGTTCAACGCCGAAATCCTTCACCATCTTGTCGTAGCAAAGGATCGTGCCGGTCTGGAGCATACCGCAAAGGATGGTCTGTTCGCCCATGAGGTCGGACTTCACTTCGGCAACGAAAGAGCTTTCGAGAACGCCCGGACGGTCGGCATGGAGGCCAGCGGCGTAAGCCTTGGCGTAGTCCCAGCCCTTACCTTCGGGGTCGTTTTCCGGGTGCACAGCGATAAGGCAGGGCATACCGAAACCGCGGACGTATTCGCTACGGACTTCGGAACCCGGGCCCTTCGGGGCGACCATGATCACCGTGATGTCCTTGCGGATTTCCTGGCCTTCTTCAACGATGTTGAAGCCGTGGCTGTAAGAGAGGGCGGCGCCCTTCTTCATGAGCTTCATGATGGCCGGGATCACGTTGTGGTGCTGCTTGTCCGGTGTGAGGTTGCAAACGAGGTCTGCATCCGGAATCATTTCTTCGTAGGTACCGACCTTGAAGCCGTTTTCAGTAGCGTTCTTCCAGGACTGGCGCTTCTGTTCGATGGCTTCCTTGCGGAGCGTGTAAGAGACGTCGAGGCCGCTATCGCGCAGGTCAAGACCCTGATGGAGACCCTGGGCACCGCAACCGACGAACACGATCTTCTTGCCCTTGAGGGCTTCAACACCACGGCTGAATTCAGAATGTTCCATGAAACGGCAGTGGCCAATTTCTTCGAGTTGGCGACGCATAGGGATAGAATTGAAATAATTCATTTTTTGAACCTCTGTTAATTAGAATGTTTCCGGGGGGAAATATAGTTAAAAATACACCAAAGGGGGACGAATCCCCCTGTTTTCGGCCTCGACTCTCGCCTATGGCCTCCACGATGTTTTTACCCGCTCACTATCACGGAAAAATCCGTGGCTCGTTCGCTTACTAAAAACATTCGCTCCAGCCAGGCTATCGCCGAGTCCTACACCACCCCCTCGCCTAGTGGGTTCCACCCCCTAAGACCCCCGAAGTGTCATGCCCGCGCAGGCGGGCATCTCCATTTCTACTCAAACAAATTAAACAAAATTCATGCAAAAAAGGGGCTCCCTTGGAGTCCCTGCGTTTTTGCGATGCATCCGCCTTGCAATCAGTCCTTTACGCAACGGACGGAGAAGCCGTTTCTCTTGCAGTAGTTGCTCTGGGACACGTCGTAATCGCCGTAACCCAGTTGCACATGGTAGGCGCCCTGGCTACTGCCCTGCGTAGCACTCCAGAAGTAAGCATAGCTACCAACGCCGTCGAAAACGCCTTTGATGCTGTAACTATCGCCAGCAGGGAGTGCCGAGAAGCCGTAAGCATCCTTATTGGTCATGCCAATATAGCTGTTCCAACCAGTTATCGCCTTGAGATTCTGGCCTGCAACATACTTTCCGCCCACAGTATCAATCAGAACATTCCATTCATCCTGCGTGGGAACGTGCCAACCATCAGGGCATACTCCCTGCACGTTGCCGGAGCCAAGGTCACAATCGACTTCATAGCCGCAAGTTTCCTCAGTCCTGCCAATGGCAGTGGCCCATGTGTAGAGCCGCCCATAGATGGCGCAGTCACCTTCCGTAAAGCTATATCCGCCACCACACCAACTATTTCCCGTTTGGTAGTTCAGATTCTCTGCCATCCACCACTGACTGCCAATTTTAACCGTTTTATAAGTTTGACCATCACGATCGTCAATCAACTCTCCATATTCGCAATTATCTTCACTTCTCGTTTTACACCCCATTTCAGAACTTGACGAAGAAAATACCTTGACCACAGAACTGCTACTTGTCGCGGACAATTTCTCCGAGCTACTCGACTCCGCATTTTGTTCAGGAGAACTAGACGACTCAATTTCTTCACTACTAGATGACAACGATTCATCGAAAGAACTGCTCGAAGACTCGCTTACACCAGAAGTCGGCTTAGAAGAAGACGAGTTCCCCTGCCCTTCAGCGCTACTCAGGGTCGTAGGATCATTGTTTTCTGCCGATGCCGACGACGAATCATCACACGCCGCCAAAAACGCCACCATGCAAAGCGCCACAAAAATCTTTTTCATAAAAATCCTTCGCCCATCGGCTACATTTATCCAGTGGAAATATAATTATTCCCTAATCCACTACGCCACGGTTTTCAGCAGTTCCCTGCCGATACGGCGCAGTTCTTCGTCAATGAGTTTCTTCCTTGCCAAAGAGGGTTTCTTCGTTCCGTTTACGTATGCGGCGAACAGGGGCTGAGGGATCCCCAATCGGCGGGCAAACGCCGAAGCATTAAGTTCGGGGAACAGCCAAAATACGCGGCCAATGGGATTCGTTTTTTTCGGCGAAAAGAATCCCGAAAGTTCCAGGCCCTCGTCCAGATCGTCAAACCACACGCCATCGCAATCTACGCGGCAGTTCTCCAACTGCTTTCGCGTAGCCTTCCGCAGCGGTTCATAATCTCGGATGAGTTCACGCCCGATTCGGCCGTCTTTCAGTTCGACACAAACAGCGTCTTTCTCAACCCAAAGCCTTTTTACGTCTTTTTCCGAAATCTCGTTCATAAAGAGATTCCACCCCTTTCAAATATCTTCGGCATAATTTAATATAGGTTATTATTTAATAACCGTCAATAGGTTAAATATTTTTATTGCCATACTCCTTCACTATTACTAGACAAAAACCAAGGTTAAGGGGGTATATTTTGCAAAAATAACAGAATTTACACCCTTAAATGGTTTTATTAATATAGCGGTGTGGAACCAGTGTTCGCCGCCGGCCATCATGGTCAACGGAAAATCTTTCCGCATAGGTAAAGCGGTAAATGCAATGTTTCCGTTTGTCCGTCATTCGTCACGGCGATATTCTTTTGCGAAAGTACGAATCCTTTCTTAGGCGAAAACCTCTTGCAAAAGACGCCATAGCTTTTCGCTTTCGTGCGCTCTTCCGCCTTGACTTCGATTGGCATCAACTCGTTTTTAATCTCAATCAGAAAATCGAGTTCAGCCTTGTTCTCAGACCGCCAGAAATAAGGGTGCAGCCCCTGCTTCACAAGTTCATTCATTACATAGTTTTCCGTAAACGCACCCTTGAAAGTTGCGTACAGCGGTGTTTCTTCAAGAATCGTGCTGGCGTCAATTCCAGACTTCACGCGCAGTAACCCGACATCGCTCATATAGACCTTGAAAACCGTGCCGTTAGCATTGTTCGATAGCGGCAGTTCCGCGTTCGTCACACATTCCAGTTTGTGCAAAAGTCCCGCATTAAAAAGCCATTGCAGCGCATCTTCCAAATCAGCAGCACGCTTGCCCGCCTTCACATGCGAGAACATGAACTTGTTGTTGTCCTTTGCCAGTTGCTTGGGAACGGAATCCCAGATAAGCCCTAGTTTCGGAATATCCGATGGAGGAGCATGCTTTGAAAAATCGTCCCCATAATCCAAAAGAATGTTTTTCAGGATTCGGTCCACTTTTTCAAAGTCATTTTCCTGTACAAAAGACGCTACCGCAGCGGGCATACCCCCGACAACGTAATAAAGTTTCAGATAATTCTGTAACGGAATCGTGTACATTTCCGGTAGCGCACGACGCAGGTCATAGTTCGAAAGACCTTCGAGCAGAGAGCGGCCGTCATCAATCGCCATCAAGAATTCCTCAAAACTCATGGGGAACATCTGCAGGCGTTCCACCTTCCCCACGGGGAAAGAAATTTCCGACTTGCGGATAACCACTCCCAAGAGAGATCCTGCAGCAATCACATGAAGCCCGGAACGATCTTCGCAGAAATACTTCAGGCTCGTTATGGCCTTGGGGCACGCCTGGATTTCGTCAAAAAAGACAAGCGTCTTGCCATCTGTAATTTTCTGCTTAGAATAGCGCTCCAGTTCCATCACAATGCGAGTGACATCGAAATCGTACTCGAAGATGGACTGCAGGGCAGTATTTCCCTCGAAATTGAAATACGCCAGGTTTTCAAAAAAACGGTTCCCAAAATCCTTGATTGCGTAGGTTTTTCCGCACTGACGCACCCCGGTCACCACCAACGGCTTACGCCCAGGCTCAGACTTCCATTCTATGAAATTTTTCAGTATTTCGCGTTCCACGCTTCAAAATCTACATTATTCATATCAATTTTGCAACAATTTCTGCGTTTTTCATACGAATAACGCAAGTTCTTCCGCATTTTACCCTTCGAATTTCCAGCCGCAGTCGTTGTGGTAAACCATCTGGCGGGTCATGCCGCCGTCGATGCAGACGTTTTCGCCGGTAATAAAACCAGCCTTGTCGCTCGCGAGGTAAAGCACCATGTTCGCGATGTCCAGCGGGTTGCCGACGCGGCCTGCGGGCTGCTGCGTGGCATCGGGGCCTTCGTAGGTCTTGAAATCCGTATCGATCCAGCCCGGCGAAATCGAGTTTACGCGCACGCGGCCCGCAAAGCTCACGGCCAGTGCATGCGTGAGGGCAGCAATTCCGCCCTTCGCCGCCGTATAGCTTTCCGTTTGCGGTTGGCTCATGCGGTCGCGACTCGAGGAAATGTTTATAATACTTGCACCCGACCCAAAATGCGGCGCGAAAAGTTTCGCGAGGTAGAACGGGGCCGTCACGCCGACAGCCAGCGCGTAGCTGAATTCTTCGTAACTGCATTCGTCAATGCCCTTCATCAGCGGGAGCGCGTTGTTTACCAGCACATCCACGTGCCCGTACTTTTCAATCACGAACTGCGCAAACTTTTCGAGGACTTCCTTCTTGGAGAGGTCCCCCACAAAGCAGGGATTTTCACGAATGTCGATGTAGGCGACATTCGCGCCTTCTTTTTCGAATTCACTCACGACAGTTGCACCAATCCCGTGCGCCCCGCCCGTCACCACCACCACTTTATTTTCAAACGATTTCATGAGAGAAAATATACCATTCCTGTTCATTTTATGTGAATAGCTGACAACCATAGGCGACATATTCACATGTAAAAAAATTTTCTGTTGATAGTTGCAATCACCTGTTTGCAAAATCAAGGGGTTTCTCAATTTTGGCGGATTTTGTTTTTAGCTTTTTTCTTTTCGCACGATGTAAAGAAAAAATCTTGACACAAGGAAAGAATTTTCATATATTATGAAAGTAATAACAAAACCAAAAATTCTAAAAGCCGTAAGGCTCATGCCCCAAAAGGAGCAAATACTATTCGTCAAACTAGTCAAAGATCTTGAGGAGAAAGGTCCTATTCTACCTAACTGGCCTAACTACAAGAAACTCGTTAAGACGAATACATACCATTGCCACCTATCATACCACTGGGCAGCATGTTGGATCGAAACTGTAAAAGGAATTGAACTGGAGGTCACCTATGTTGGAAGCCGTGAAAATGCGCCTTACTAGCAAAGCCAAAAATGGGACAATTTTCACCTTTGAAGGTAAAAACATTCCCGACTATCTTGTCATATTCCTGAAGTCAGCATTTCCCAATGTGGAAGAAGTTAAAGAAACTGACGAAGACTATGTCGAAATTTCAAAAACCGATTGGTTCAAAGAAATGGAGTCCAAAACCACTCCAGCAGAAAGTTTGAAACTTTTGCGAACCACCTTCGGTTACACGCAGCAACAATTGGCCGATAAGGCTGGCATCACCAAGCAACAAGTGTCCGCCATGGAACGAGGCAAAGAACCCATCGGACGCAAGATGGCCCATCGCCTCGCAGACGCTCTCGGAACTAGCTACAGGAACTTATTTTGGTAGACAGCCATGCTCCAGTTTTTCGATGTCACAAGAGATGCCTCCTGGTTTCCGCAGGTCAAGGCGCTGTATGAATCGGCGTTTCCGGCCAACGAGCGGATTCCAATAAAGCATTTGCTCGACGACAAAATCAAGCGGGAATTCTGGGCATTTTTCGATGGAGATATGTTCTGTGGGTTTTCGAACGCCATCACGCACGGGAGCATCACGAACATCGTCTATTTCGCGGTTGTGCCAGAACTGCGCAGCCGCGGATACGGCTCGAAAATTCTGCAGGCCATCCGCAGGCAACACCCCGACACGCGCATCGTCGTTGATATCGAAGTCGAAGAAGATTCCAAGGACGCCGTAGAACTCGAACGCCGGAACCGCCGTCGCGAATTTTACACCCGCAACGGCTTTGACGCTTCCCCCGTCGATTACGTCTGGCAAGGCGAACACTACCGCCTACTTTCCGCCGGCGGCCCCGTCACCGAAAAGGAATTCCGCGACTTCTGGAAAGAAATCCTCAAGGACATTCCCGGAGCAAAGTACCCGTAAAATTTTACAGCGGCTCTTCGCACAATCTTTTCTCAATTTCCTCAATAGAGGGCATTGTGCCTTCAACCTTTTCAGGGTAGAATTTCTCCAGTTCGTATTCAGAGATACAGATAGGTTGCGTACTTGATTCCAGAGCGTACTGTGCCTGTACCTTGTCCTTTTCCTTGCAAATCAGCAGACCGATTGTCGGGTTGTCGCGCCCTTCCTTTTTAAGGATGTGATTGCATGCCACCATGTATCCGCCCAGTTGCCCGATATCGGCAAATTCAAAGCGCCCGATTTTCACCTCGACAACGACATAGCAAGAGAGATTCAGGTTGTAAAAAAGCAAATCCATGAACTTCTCCCTTTCGCCCACCATAATACCATATTCCCTGCCGACATAGGCAAATCCCGTGCCCAATTCCACAAGAAAACGGGTAATGTTGTTCAGCAGGCTATCTTTCAGCAGTTTTTCGTTGTAGCGACCCGTAATACCCGTAAACGCGAAATTGTAAGGATCCTTCGTCAGTTCCTGGGCCAAATCGCTTGTTTCGGCGGGGAGAGTCCGCTCAAAATTCGTCAACGCCTTTCCCTGGCGCTCGTAAAGGTCACTTGAAAGCGCATTCAAAAGGGACGAACGGCTCCAGCCATTTTCTACCGTCTGGCGGGCAAAAAACAGGGCCTTTTGTGGGGCCTCTGAGCACTTATCGATGAGCAGCATGTGGTGCCCCCACGGAACAGAGAATAATGTAGATTCAAGTCGTTCTAAAGGACTTTGAGATTTTTCAGCAACCTGCTGAAGATTTTCCAAGACTGGACTATATAGTTGGAAAAACCTTTTAGAATAGCGAATATTCGATGGAGACAGCCCTTCGGCGTTAGGGATTGCTTTCTTTAAATCAGTACTAAGCGTACCATAAAAGTTGCTCCCATATTTATTTTCAGCCTGCTTGGTTACAATATCGCGCCCCAATTCCCAGTAATAGCGCAACATTTCACTATTTACCTTTACCGCCGCCTTGATCTGGCTCTTGCGATAACGGGAAGAAAGTTCCTTGACCCAGTGAATGTAATCCTTGTCCAAGATGTTGATAGATTTTTTCGACATAGATATCCTCTTTAAAATGGTTGCACAACGGTGCGAATACACCGTAAAAACGACGCACTATACGCCCTTGCTTTTTTGCTTTGTAATGGAGTTTCCACGCCTTGCGTGGAATGGGATAATCTTGCGATTCTGTTGGCGGGGGCTTTCCCCGGCGTTACCTGTCACTCTTTCGAATGAACCCGAGTAGGGTATTTTCCTACCAGCTATCCAACAGGACCGTCAAGAAGGTTGATGGGCCCCGCCGCGAATGCACGTACGGACCAAATGGTCTATGTCGACTGTCGCGAGGATTATCGAATTACAATTGTAATATAAGTAATTGCGTACTCTCAGTCAAGGGGGCTCTTTATGAGCCGCGGGAAAACAACCTTTTTACTAATTTTTCAATGCCGTAATCGGCACGACGATTACTCCATCGGGGCGTTTGCAGGCTGCGCCATTCATTACATAATCGGTCTGATTTCGTCAATACAATCGGTCTGATTTTACATTTTCAATCGGTACGATTTTAGTATTTCATTCGGTCTAATTTAAAAAAAGTCAAAAAAGCAAGCAAAAAACTCCTTCTTTTCAATAGTGCGCAAGGTATTTTTTGTAAAAATCGCCAAGAATACGCGTAATTTCAACATTTTTTAGAAATTTCTCGTTCGAGACTTAAATTTTAGCATATTTCAAATACACTCAGCAACAAAAGGATAAACATGCCCAAACAGACTCTCGTATTCGAAAGCCCCGTCCAGCTTTCGGTCCAAAATTCCATGCTCAAAATCACATACAAGGACGATCCCGACAATGTCACGCTCAGGGCAATCGAGGATATCGCCATCATCCTCATCGACAACCATTCGGCATCTCTCACCACGCCGCTCATCGGCAAACTGGCAGAGCAGAATGTCGCCGTCATATTCTGCAACGAAAGGCACATGCCGTCATCCATGCTCATGAACCTGGACGCAAACACCCTGCAAGAAAAATACTTCCGCCTGCAACTGGACGCACCCCTACCGCTAAAAAAGCAGATGTGGAAAAATGTCGTGGAGGCAAAAATCAAGAACCAGGCCCTTCATCTCAAGTCCCTCGGCAAAAAACACGACCGCCTCCTGAAATACGCCACCGGAGTCCTTAGCGGGGATTCCAGCAACCGCGAAGGACTTGCCGCACAATACTACTGGAGAGAACTTTTCGGCAAGGAGTTCATCCGCGACAGGTTCGGCGAACACCCCAACGACTTTTTGAATTACGGCTACACGCTCCTGCGAGCCGCAACGGCACGCGCTCTGATGGCGAGCGGGTTACTGCCCTCCCTCGGAATTTTCCACCGGAACTATTACGACGCATTCCCGCTGGCAGACGACATCATGGAACCCTACCGTCCCTTCATCGATCAGATTGCATACAAATTACACGCGGCCAAAAAGAAAAAGTTGGACAAAGAAGTCAAGGCATCCTTTCTGGAACTATTCTACACCAACATTCCCTTCGGGGAACAGATGGTGCAGTTGGGAACATGTCTCACCTACACCACCGCTTCCGTCGCAAAATTTTTCATGGGCGAAACTAAAAACATCGCCTACCCGAGGGTAGCATGTGGGTCGTAGCGATTTTCGATTTTCCAAGACA
The DNA here is from genome assembly GCF_900177705.1 of Fibrobacter sp. UWB15. Taxonomy (NCBI): domain Bacteria; kingdom Pseudomonadati; phylum Fibrobacterota; class Fibrobacteria; order Fibrobacterales; family Fibrobacteraceae; genus Fibrobacter; species Fibrobacter sp. UWB15. The sequence continues at coordinate 466 of NZ_FXBA01000005.1, read as the reverse complement.
CTGCAAGAGCGGCCGCCAAAACATGGACAGGTTCGTCAAGGAACTAGAAAAAGAGGGATTCAGCAAGGTGCAACGGGGAATGTACGTCCGCTACTGCACCACTGCGGACAACGGCAGGACACACCGACGACGAATCGCCAATATAATCGAACCCCGCTCCACGGTCTGCCTGCTGAGCGTCACCGACAGGGAATTCCTGGAAATCTACAGCCACTTCGGCAGCACCAGGGCTCCAAAAAAATGGCCCAAATCGCAGGATTTTATCCAATTTTTCTGATTTTTTCAGCGTCTAACCGCTTGCGAACCCGCATAAAATAAGGTATATTCAGAAAGTAGGTCTTATAGGGGCTCTTTTTGAGCGGAGATAAAACTTCTCGCCTGCGCAGGCCACATTACCTTCAACAGCTTCAGCCAGTGGCAGCGTTTTAAAGACAAGACTTTAGCCGCAGGTGTGAGCGCAGGGATT